>NZ_BAAAKJ010000043.1:0-2265 GCF_039527695.1 Kitasatospora putterlickiae | reverse complement strand
AGGCCCCCGTGGCCTGGGCGGGCGGTGTCGTTTCCCGGCCCGCCCGGGCGGCGCGGTACGGTGCACCCAGGTCTCCCGGGCCGAGGAATGGGGTGCAGCGCTGTGGGAACGGTCGTGCTCGTCACCGGCGTGGCCCGCCACCTCGGCGCCCGCTTCGCCGCCGGGCTGCGCCGCCGGCCGGGCGTGGACCTGGTGGTCGGCGTGGACGTGCAGCCGCCGCGTCCGGCGCCGCGCGCGCTCGCGGAGCCGGACGGGCCCGCCGCGCCGTACCGCTTCCACCAGCTCGACCTGCGCCGCCCCGCCGTGGCGCGGGTGATCGCCGAGCACGGCGTCGACACGGTCGTCCACCTCGCGGTCAGCGCGACCGGGCTGGGCTCCACCCACCGCTCCGCGGTGAAGGAGGCCAACGTGATCGGCACCATGCAGCTGCTCGGCGCCTGTCAGAAGGCGCCGGGGGTGCGGCGGCTGGTGGTGAAGTCGACCACCGGCGTCTACGGCTCGGCGCCGCGCGACCCCGCGGTGTTCACCGAGCGGACCCAGCCGAAGGTGCTGCCGGGCGGCGGATTCGCCAAGGACGCCGTCGAGGTCGAGGGCTACGTCCGGGGCTTCGCCCGGCGCCGCCCGGACGTCGCGGTCACCGTGCTGCGGTTCGCCAACATCGTCGGCCCGGGCGCCGACACCCCGCTCAGCGACTACTTCGCGCTGCCGGTGCTGCCGACCGTGTTCGGTTACGACCCCCGGCTGCAGTTCGCGCACGAGGACGACGTGATCGAGGTGCTCTGCCGGTCCTCCTTCCCGGCCGAGCCGGGCACCGTGAACACCGGCACCTTCAACGTCGCGGGGGAGGGCGTCCTGCTGCTCTCCCAATGCGCCCGCCGGCTGGGCCGGCCGACCCTGCCGCTGCTGCTGCCCGCCGTCAGCTGGATGGCCGGCCTGGCCCGGCAGACCCGGCTGGTCGACGTCTCGCCCGAACAGCTGCGGCTGCTGACCCACGGCCGGGTGGTGGACACCGCGCGGCTGCGCGAGGCGTTCGGCTACCGTCCGGCGTTCACCACCCCGGAGGCCTTCGCGGACTTCGCCGCCGCGCGGTCGCCCGGCCTGCTGCCCCCGCACCGGCTGACCGCCGTCACCGACGGCCTGGCCGCGCTGCTGGCCGGGTCCGACGCCGCCACCGCCCGCCCGCACCGACCCAGGAGCTGAACCCGCATGAGTGCCGCCGCCGAGAACGCGCCGGGCGAGGCGAAGGTCATCCCGATCGAGTCCGCGCCCAGCTGGAGTGAGCCGCCGGCCGACGGTCCCGGGCTGGCCGACCGGGTGGCCGAGGCCGTCGGCGGGGCGCTGGCCGGGCGGCTCGGCGCCGCCGCGACCAGGGCGTTCGGCAAGGGCTGGGAGGACCGGGCCGCCGACGGCCTGGCCTTCCTGCGCCGCCGGATCAGCGGCGACTACGAGGTCGACGAGTTCGGCTTCGACCGGGAGCTCACCGAGGAGGTGCTGCTCGGGCTGCTGCGGCCGCTGGCGAAGAAGTACTTCCGGGTGGAGGTGCGCGGGATCGAGAACATCCCGGCCGAGGGCGGTGCGCTGATCGTCGCCAACCACTCCGGGACGATCCCGCTGGACGCCCTGATGACCCAGGTGGTGATACACGACCACCACCCGCGCCACCGGCACCTGCGGATGCTCGCCGCCGACCTGGTGTTCGTGCTGCCGGGCGTCAACGAGCTGGCCCGCAAGGCCGGGCACACCCTGGCCTGCAACGAGGACGCCCAGGCGCTGCTGGAGCGCGGCGAGCTGGTCGGGGTCTGGCCGGAGGGCTTCAAGGGGATCGGCAAGCCGTTCGCCGAGCGGTACAAGCTGCAGCGGTTCGGCCGGGGCGGTTTCGTCTCCTCGGCGCTGCGGGCCCGGGTGCCGATCGTGCCCTGCTCGATCGTCGGGGCGGAGGAGACCTATCCGATGATCGGGAACTTCCGGACGCTGGCCCGGCTGCTGGGCCTGCCGTACGTGCCGATCACGCCGACCTTCCCGTGGCTGGGGCCGCTCGGCGCGGTGCCGCTGCCGACCAAGTGGATCATCGAGTTCGGCGAGCCGATCGCCACCGACCGGCACCCGGCGGAGGCGGCGGACGATCCGATGCTGGTCTTCGACCTGGCCGACGAGGTGCGGGAGACCATCCAGCACACGCTCTACCAGCTGCTGGTGCAGCGGCGGTCGGTCTTCTTCTGACCGCGCGCGGACGCGGGCGGGCCCCGGCGGACGAGGTGTCCGCCG
>NZ_BAAAKJ010000042.1:64148-65041 GCF_039527695.1 Kitasatospora putterlickiae | reverse complement strand
CGCCGGGCCCGACGCGGGGCCCGACGCGGGGCCCGGGAACGACCGGCGGTCGCCGCCGGGGATCGGGCAGCTCGGGGCGCTGTGCGAGCGGATGGAGGCGGCGGGCCTCGTGACCCGGCTGCGGGTGGACGGCGAGGCCGCCGGGGTGCCGGCCGCGGCGCAGCTGACGGTGCACCGGCTCGTCCAGGAGTCGCTGACCAACGCGCTGCGTCACGCGCCGGCGGGGTCGCGCGCCGAGGTGCGGGTGGCCTGCGCGCCGGGGGCGGTCACGGTCGAGGTGACCGACGACGGTCGGGCCGGAGGGACCGGGCGGCCGGGATCCGCCGGGCGCGCCGGATCCGCCGGGTCCGGGCGGGGCCTGGCGGGGATGCGGGAGCGCGCCGCGGCCTTCGGCGGGGTGCTGGAGGCGGGCCCGCGGCCGGGCGGCGGCTGGCGGGTCTTCGTACGGCTGGATCCCGGGGGCGCGCCGTGAGCGTCCGGGTGCTGCTGGTGGACGACGAGGAGCTGCTGCGGCTGGCGTTCGGCATGATCCTGCGCGCCGAGCCGGACATGGAGCCGGTCGGGGAGGCGGCCGACGGGGCGGCGGCGGTGGAGCTGGCGCGGCGGCTGCGGCCTGACGTGGTGCTGATGGACGTGCGGATGCCGGGCACCGACGGCATCGAGGCGACCCGGCGGCTGCTGCGCGAGGTGCCCGGGACGCGGGTGCTGGTGCTCACGACCTTCGACCTGGACGCGTACGCCTTCGAGGCGCTGCGGGCCGGGGCCTCCGGCTTCCTGCTGAAGAACAGCCGGCCGGAGGAGCTGCTGGGGGCGATCCGCGACGTGGCCCGGGGGGACGCCGTGGTCTCCCCCCGGGTGACCCGGCGGCTGCTGGACCGCTTCGCGCACCGGCT
>NZ_BAAAKJ010000042.1:57204-64139 GCF_039527695.1 Kitasatospora putterlickiae | reverse complement strand
GGCTCCCCGCCGCCGGAGACGACGGCGGCGGAGGCGGGGAGCGTCTGCGCGTGCTGACCGCGCGCGAGCGGGAGGTCCTGCTGGGAGCCGCCCGAGGCCTGACCAACACGGAACTCGCCGCCGCCCTCGGTCTCGCGGAGCCCACGGTGAAGAAGCATCTCGGCCGGGTCTTGGCCAAGCTGGGTCTGCGGGACCGGGTGCAGGCGGTGATCTTCGCGTACGAGTGCGGGCTGGTCGGGCCGGGGTAGGCGCGGACGGCCGTCGGGCGGGGGCCGGCGACTCAGGTGACGTTGACGGCGGTCCAGGCAGATCGGCAGATCAGTGGTGGCTGGCTCCTGTGTCGATCATTCGCCGAGTGCGACCGGGCCGAGGTCGGATGGCAGGTGCTGGACGGCCGATCAGGGTGTTGTCCCGCATTGTGTCCCCGCCGCGCAGGAGGTTGTCCCGCGTTCGTTGAGTCGGGTCACCGACGGGCTGCCCGAGCCGGCGGTGGCGAGCGGGCCACCGGCGGTGCGCGCGCCTCCGGCGGGACGGACCAGCCGCACATGCCGGCGGGCCACGGTTCGGGCCGGACCGACAAACGGGTCAAGCGACAGGTGGCCGGGTGGGACGCGGCGCGCGCGGCCGCGTCCTGACCCAGCTGGCGGCGCGGGGTACCGGCAGTCCGCCGGTCCTCGGCGCCTCCACCGGGCGGGAGTGCCGGAGGCCGGCCTCGCGCCGGCGCCGGATCCGGCACACTCCGCCGTCGTCGTCCAGGACCACGCACACCGCACCCGGGCCGGTCCCGCCACCGGGCCGGCGGTCACCGGCGGGCCCAAGCCGGACAGGCAGGCTCGTGCCAGAAGTGTCTGGCGATCGTCGGCCTTGCGACGACATTTGTACAAGACTGACGGTTGGAGCCCAAGCATCATCCCGTACATGGGGAATCACGACGTCAAGCACTTGCACGGGATCCACGTGGTCCACGACGGCCCGCAGCAGGCACCGCCGTTGGTGCTCATCCACGGATCGGGGGCTTCGAGCGGTTCCTGGAGCCCGGTGGTGCCGGCACTCGCCGGTCAGTATCACGTCATCCGGGTCGACCTCCCGGGTCACGGACAGTCCCTGCCCGCGTCGTCGTACGACGTGCCCGAGCAGGCGGGTCGCCTGGCCGTGGCGCTCGATGAACTCGGCCTTCGCCCGGTCACCGTGGTGGGGCACTCCAGCGGCGGATACATCGCCACCGCGCTCGCCGAACAGCGCCCCGACCTGGTCGGTTCGCTCGCCCTGATCAGCAGCGGCCCGAGTCCCGACGCCCTCCTTCCACAGCCCATCGTCCTTCAGGTCCTGATCGGCCCGCCGCTGGGCCCGCTCCTCTGGCCGATCCGTTCGGACGCAATGCTCCGCAGGGGCATGATCGCGCTCTGCCACCGCCCCGTGGACATCCCGGACGATCTGATCGCCGAGGCCCGGATGATCGGCTACCGCACGTTGAGGACGGCGCTGCGCCGGAACACCGCGTACATCACCGAGCGGAGCCTGCCCAAGCGCCTCACCGCCCTCAACGTCCCAGTCCTGGTGATCTTCGGCGCGGCCGACCCCCGCTGGAATCCATCGTCGGCGCACCACTACGACGCGGTGCCGAACGCGCGCGTCCAGCACCTGCCCGACGTCGGGCACCTCCCCATGCTCGAAGCGCCGGAGACGACCAGCGAGTTGCTGCTGGACTTCGCGGCAACGGCAACGCGCCGCTGAGACCGATCGCCTAGCCTGGCGCTATGGGGTTCCCCGAGTCACCGCCCGACTGGACGTCGGTGGAAGTCGCGGTCCCGCGGCCGTCAGAACGTCTGCCGGGGATCCGCATGGCCGGATTCCGGCAACGTGTCCCAGCCTCCGCGGACATGACCATGGTCGCGCACCCATCGGTCACCCTGTTCGTGGACCTGAGCGAAGGAGACGGGCTCGTCTACAGCGCCCATGGCCGGCGCGAAGGTGGCAGCACCGTCGTCGGACTGGTCCCGGGTGAGCTTCGGATCAGCGGCCGGGCGGCCGGGAGGATCCAGTGCCTCCAGATTCGGTTGTCGCCGGTCGTGGCGGCCGCGGTGCTCGGGGCACCGACGGAGCTCGGCGGGGCGGTGGTCTCCCTGGAAGAAGTCTGGGGTCGCGACGCCGGGCGAGCCGAGGACAGGCTGCGTGCCGCCGCGTCGTGGGAGGTGAGGTTCACTATCGCGGCGGATCTCCTTGGCCAACGGCTGAACGCCCGCCCATCGCTCGATCCGGAGGTCGCTGCTACCTGGTGGCGGATGCGCACCAGCCGGGGACGGGTGCGGGTCGACGGCCTGGCGAAGGAGGTGGGATGGAGCCGTAAGCGCCTGTGGTCCCGCTTCCGGTCCCAGGTCGGCCTCACCCCCAAGCGCGCCGCCCAGCTGGTGCGCTTCGACCACGCCGCCCACCTTCTCGCAGCGGGTAACCCCGCCGCTTGGGTGGCGGCTGCAAGCGGCTACGCCGACCAGTCCCACCTCCACCGCGAGGTCCAGGCATTCGCGGGAGCGACGCCCACGGCCGTAGCCGCTGCGCCGTGGCTCGCGATCGACGGCGTCGCGTGGCCGACTTCGCTCGCAGGCCCGACGCCGTCGTCGGGTCGGCTTCACGCCGACTCGACCTGAACCCGGAACACAGCCTCCAGCACCGGCTTCCGCAGCCCGCCGCCGCCCTCACCATCGCCCCACTCGACATCGACCAGACCCAGATCCATCGCCCCCCGGCTTCGCGCACCTGCCGAAAACGACCGCGACAGGTACCGCGAGAACTGGGCCAGCAATGAGATCAAACCCCACCTACGGGGCAAATGCCGTCGCCCCAGCGCGCGACGCGATCAGAATCCGCCAGACCGGCAACTTCAGCGAGCCCGAACAATGGCGCTTCACCTGGGAGCGCACCTACTCCCACGAAGAGTGGCTCGACCAGCTCCCAGCCTTCGGCGGCCTCACCTGGCTTCGTTCACGTGAAGTAGCAGCGTTGATCAGCGGCTTGGGCAGCAGTTGGCGATCTTGAGTGCTACAGATGCTCACGAGAAATGACGTCATCGCCGGAATCTCCGGCAGCCCCTGCGGCCGCATCGACACTCCGCACCACCTTCCCTGGCCGCACCACCGCCAGGCAGCCCGCAGAGTGATCATCCGAACCCGACCAACACCCCGCAGCGAAATGAGCAACAGAGTCCGCACGCGCCGCAGAGTCGGACCCCGGTTCCGGGGCACGGTCTGGCGACGCGTGCAGATCAGCAGGTACCGAGGTCCTGCCAGACGCCCCACTGGCCGGTGGTGCCGGGCTCCTCGCCCAGTGTCCACCACTTGGCGCTCCACTGGTGGTCCTTCCACGAGACGGTGTTGCCACCGGTATAGACCTGTGTGTCGACCCAGGGGGCGGTGGAGCACACCGGGGCGGCGCCGGTCACGGTGAGCGTGTAGGTCGCGGAGGACGTGGCCGAGGTGCCGGTCAGCGTGCCCTTGACCGTCAGCGTGTAGGTGCCGGGGACGACCGTGGACACGGTCGACACCGACAGGGCCGCGCTGGAGCTCCCGCTGACCGAGGACGGGCTGACCGAGGCGGTGACCCCCACGGGAGCGCCGCTGACCGTCATCGCGATGGACGTGTTCGAGCCGTTGTTGATGATGGCCGTGCTCACGGTCGCGGTGGTCGACGAGCCGGCGGTCACCGTGCCCGAGGACGGGCTGACCTGCACCTGGATGGCGGGCACCTGGACATTCGACGCGGAGGGCGACGGGGAGGAGGCGGTGGCGGCGGCTTGGAGGAAGGCCATCGTCGGGTACTTGTCACCCGACTGCGAAGCGAGCTTGGACAGGCTGTCGCCGGCCCGGGCCTCGACGTACGGGGTGAAGACCTGGGCGGGCAGTGGGGTGCCCGCTGCGTGGGCGGCGCCGGTGCCGGTGCCGGTGACCGCCACGCCGGCGATGGCGGTGGTGACGGCGGTGGCGGCGAGCAGGGCTCGGAGTGGTGCGCGAACGGGTCCGGCCATGGACCGCGCTCCCTTCGAAGGTGGGGGACTTCGGCGACCTGAAGCACTGTGGCCTGAACCAATACTGGTGGTCTGGACCATCCGACTGTCAAGAGTCCTTACCAACTCCTGGGCTCAGCGGTTCCGCCGCATGAGCCACGGCGGCTCCAGCTTTCCTGTGGGCCGCGTTCCGCGTCGACTGGAACACCCGCCAGGCCACCTGCCCCGAAGGCCGCACCAGCGCCGGCTGGTACCCCGTCACCCAGCACGGTCACGACGCCATCGTGATCGCCTTCGCCAGCACCGACTGCCGCCCCTGCCCCTCCCGCGAACGCTGCACCACCGCGGCCCGCGGCATCCGCATGTTCACCCTGCGGCCCAGCGAGCTCCACGGACATGTCGCCGCCGCCCGCGCCCAACAGGCCACCGACACCTGGCAGGCCACGCACGCCCTGCGCGTCGGCGTCGAGGGCACCATCAACCAGGCACTCAACATCACCGGCCTGCACCGGGCCCGCTACCGCGGCCTGCCCAAGGTCACCCTCCAGCACGCCCTCTCCGCCACCGCGATCAACATCATCCGACCCGACGCCCACTGGACCAGCCGACAACCCGATCAACCCACAAACCCCGGACAAGCCAACTGTCCCGCCTCGCCTACCAACTCAGCCCATAGCCCCGGCCGAAGTGCGCAAACAGAGTCCCCGGCCCAGACCCGGCCGAGGCGCATAGTGGAGTCAGACATGGAGAGGCTTCCTCTTCCCGAGGTCCGCACCGCGCCTGGCAGGCCCCCGGTGGGACCGGCTCCCTCAGAGCGCGGCGCGAGTGCCCGCCGGAGCCCAGCGACAGCTGGAACAACCGGCCGCGAGACGCTGGCGGTGCTGCGGTCGGGGGTGCCACGGTCCCGGCACGTGGCAGGTGCGATCATCGGCGGATGACACCGAGGCGCTGTGCACTGGTCTGGCTCGACGGGACCGACTTCGCGCGGTACGCCCTCGTCCCGGAAGATGTCCTGCCCGGCTGGACCGGTACGGAGGTCGACGACGTGATCGGCGAGTACGTGGCGGCCGTCCGGCACTCGGGCCGGGACGTCCTCGCGCTCGGGGGCGAGCCCCTTCCCGTCACCTGGATCCCAGGGGCCCGCGTGTTCGCGCGCTGGTACTACGCCGAGGACGACTCCGCCCTGCTGTCCGTTCTCGAAGCCGTCATGGACTCCGACGGCTGGGAGGACGTGCTCGATGTCGAACTCGGCGGCCGGTACGTCCTGACCGCCGCCTCCTACAGCGGCACCTGGATCGCTGATCACATCGGCAACCCGGACGAAGTCCAGGAACTCGTCCGGGTCGACCTCCCCTCCGGTCGCTACCGTGTCCAGTCCCTGATCGTCGACCCCAACCCCGAGAACCGATGGATGTTGGAACGCCTGCTGGCACAGTAGGCGAGCTCCGTCTCCAAGAGGGCCGGGACGGCACACGGCAGCACCGATGACGCGGCAGCGCGCCTCCCACCACCGCCCCCATGCGGCGGCGGAAGGCCGACGGCTTGGCCGACCGGGCGCGTCTGCCCGAGGACACCGCTTAGGGTGGACCGCTCGGACGGGCCAGGACGAGGGCGACGGGGCGGGGTGGGCCGTGCTGCTGAGGAAGGCACGGACCTCGAAGTCCTTGGCGTACCGGATGTCGTAGCCGTCGGTCATGCGCCAGTAGGGAGTCAGGGCCGCGGCGAACCGATCGAGGAGGCTTTTGGCGAACGCGTCGAAGGTCATCGCCTCGAAGCGGCCTGTGTGTTCGGGGACACAGGCGGCGACCCTGCGGGCCAGGTTGGCCGCGGCGTCACGTTCTGAACGCGAGGAAAGCACAGCCCAGTAGCCCTCTCCCCCGCCGCACAGGTTGAAGATCACGTGAGCGCGACATCACGTACGTCCACGGGCTCGGCAACCGGGACGGAGAGACCGACCTGGCAACAGGCCCAGCACCCGCGCGGTGGGAAACGTTTCCGGCCTCGTCGTCCGGCAGAGCGGGCCGATGACGGAGTGTCTGCATCGGTCCTGCGGCTGTTCCTCTCGTAAAGTCGCATCCTGACCCCTATACGGAAGCTGGTGGGACTACGGGCAACGACCAGGACACGGGAACGGAGGCACGCGACACGGATCCGCGATCGGCCTCCGTCACGTTCGTGACCACCGAGCATTTCACCCTCCAGGGAGCACGGGCCGCGGCGATCGCTGAATCAACCGGCCGGGCATCGATCTTCATCGGTGCGGTGTCGGCTGGACTGGTCGCCCTCGGACTGGTCGTCACAGCGACCGAAATCAGCACCGCGTTCTTCGCCTTCGGCCTGATCCTGCTCTCGACGCTGTCCTTTGTCGGCTTCGTCACCTTCGACCGGGCTCTCCAATCCGGGATCGAGGATCTTCAGTACGCGCAACGGATCGCACGGCTCCGTGCCTACTACTTCGACCACGCGCCCGAGTTGACCCACTACCTGGCCAGCGTCCGGCCCTCGCGGCGGCTGGCCATGCACGGCCTGCACGGCGGATACACCCAGGTCTTCCGGACGGTCGCCGGAATGATCGGCGTGGTCACCGCGGTCCTGACCGGTTCCGCGGCAGGACTGCTCGGCACTGTCATCGCTGGCCACTCGGCGGTCGCCGGGTTCGTCACGGGCGGGCTGGTAGGCGTCGCCGCTCTCGTGTCACTTATGTGGTTTCAATACGTCACCTGGGGTCAAGCCGGGCGTGAGCAGCTCTTCGAGGAGGAAGAGCAAGAAGACCCGCAGGCAGGCGCGACCGGGACCGCCAACCCGCGCGGCCCGGACCAAGCTCAGCGCTAAAGCTTGTTGCGGAAGTCTGGGTGCGGGCAGGTCGGTGTGTGGGTTGACCTGCTGGTTCAGGCGGTTCGGGCGACGTTGTGCATGTGGGCGACGGCCTGCACCGCGT
>NZ_BAAAKJ010000042.1:44965-57177 GCF_039527695.1 Kitasatospora putterlickiae | reverse complement strand
CGGCGGTCGCGGAGGATCTTGTCGTTCTTCATCCCGGGCGAAGGTGTGCTCGACGCGGGCGCGTACGCGGCGGTGTTCGGCGTTGTCCTCCTCCTGGGCTCGCGGGAGGGGGCGGCCGGCTCGTCGGCGGTGGGGGACGACCAGGCCGGTGTTGAGGTGGGCGCCGTCGGCGAGGACGATGGTGCCCGCGCATGTGGAGGGGAGGCCGGAGTCACGCCAGGCAAGGTCCACGCACTCACCCGCCACGGTGCGGATGGAGCGGGCGGCCCAGCACGACCCGCGCAAACCCACCCGCCCGCTCGGTGCCGAAGTCCTCGCACGGCAACGCCGGCACGCTGCCTCGGCCGCCTCGGCCCGCGCCCGCCGATCGGCCCTGCGGCGGTCGAACACCTGCTGCCCGGCGCGCAGCATCGCGTGCCGGTGCAGGTGGACGTCGGTGGCGGCACGGTGCTGGGCGGTGTCGGCTCCGGCCGTGGCCGACGCTGACGGTGAACAGCGGGAACAGCGGGAACAGCGGGACCAGCAGGGGCGCTCACGGCCGCGGCGACGGCGTACACCGCGCGGATCCATCGCTGGACGTCCGGCGGTCCGGGCGCCGGCGGCAGGGAGTTCGGCCGCCGTGCTCCGGACTTCGGATTCGGTCAGGGCAGGACGTGCACGAGGCGTTTGACCTCGCGAAGGGTCGGCGCGGTCTCGATGTTCTGGATGCCGGGGAGCGGGCCGATGCGCCGGTCGAGGTAGTCGTAGAGGTCGGCGGGCGTCCGGAAGACGCCGCTGGCGACGAGGTTGGACGTGCCGGTGACGGCGGCGGCGAACGCGATCTCGGGGTGGGTGGCGAGGGCCTCACCGACGGTGCGCAGATGGGCGGGGACGACGTTCAACCACAGCTGGGTGGTCATCCGATAGCCCAGGAGTTCCGGGTCGAAGTCGACGGAGAAACCGAGGGCGCCTTCGTCCCGGAGCCGGTCGAGATGGCGCTGGACGCTGGAGGGAGACCGGCCGGTCTCGGTGCCGAGCTCGGCAAGGGTGGCCCGGCCGTCGCGGGCCAGTACGGCGAACAGCACCCGGTCGGTGGGGTCCAGGGGCAGTGGTTCCACCGAGGGCGACGATCCCGTCGGGGCCGGGGCATCGAAACGGGTGGCGTGCCAGGTGCTGGTGGCGCCGACGAAGATCCGCATCATGCAGTGGGCGCTGACGGTCAGCACGTGCGGGGTGCGGGGGAGCTTCTGCAGCAGGAGGGCGTTGCGTTCGTCGGCGGTTCGGGTGTTGAGGGCGCAGTAGAGCTCGGTGCCGCCGGAGGCCAGAGTGACCCAGCTGGTGTCGGGGCGGCGGGCCAGCGCGTCGGCGATGGCGCCGGCCGCGTCGGGCGTGCAGCGCAGACGCAGTAGCCAGCGCACCAAACCCAGGCGGTCGGGCACCGGTTGGCCCACGATACGCAGGCCCATGGCGCGTAGCCGTCGGTAGCGGCGGGCGACGGTCCGCTCGGAGACATCCAGGTCCCGGGCGAGACGGCTGAAGGGAGCCCGGCCGTCCAACTGGAGCAGTTGCAAGAGCCGTTGGTCGACCTCGTCGAGCCTGTCTGAATCCACCGCGATGCCTCACCTGTGTGCCGGATCCTTCCGTCCCGCAGGGTACGGCTTGGGGTGACCGCGGAGGGCGCGGAGGGTGTGGGGGTCTCGTCCCACCCACTTCGGGAGTTCGCTTCATGCGTATCTGGGGGCCCTTGGCAGCGATCTGCCTGGGCACGTTCATGTTGCTCGTCGATGTCACCATCGTGCTGGTCGCTCTGCCGTCCATGTCCGGGTCGTTGGACGCGTCCTTGTCCCAACTTCAGTGGGTGGCCGACGGCTACGCGCTGGCGGTCGCCGCCGCGCTGCTGGGCGCGGGCATGCTCGCGGACCTGCACGGGCGGCGCCGCGTGTACGTGGCGGGTCTGCTCGTCTTCGCTGTCGCCTCCGTCGCGTGCGCGCTGTCGCCGGACATGGGCTGGCTGATCACCGCCCGCCTGGTGCAGGGGGTCGGCGCGGCCGCCATGTTCGCCACCACCCTCTCCCTGATCAGCACCCTGTACTCGGGGCGCCGACTGGGCACGGCCTTCGGCGTCTGGGCAGCGGTGGCCGCCAGTGCCGCCGCGCTCGGCCCGGTCCTGGGCGGCCTCCTCACCGACGCCCTGGACTGGCGGTGGATCTTCTACGTCAACGTGCCCGTCACCGCGCTCGCCCTGTGGATGACCTTCCGCTACGTTCCCCGTTCCACCCCGGTGAAGGATGCCACCCGGCGCCTGGACGTGCCCGGTCTGCTGCTCTTCGCCCTCGGCGCGGGCGGCCTGGTCTACGCCCTGACCGAGTCGCACTCCCACGGCTGGACGTCGGCGGCCACGCTGGCGCCCCTCGGCGCGGCCCTGCTCGCGTTCGCGGCCTTCGTCGGCGTGCAGAAGCGCAGCGCCCACCCGCTGCTGGACCTCTCGCTGTTCCGCCGGCCCGCGTTCACCGCGGCGATGATCACCATCGCCGTCGGGGAGGCAGCCGTGTACGGGATCCTTCCCTATACCTCGATGTGGCTGCAGTCCGTTCGACACCTCTCCCCTATCGGTGCCGGCCTGGTCGTCCTGCCGCACGCCCTGGCCGCGGCCCTGGTCGCGATCGTGAGCGGCCGGTGGATGCCCAAGCCCTCTCCCCGCGTAGGTGCCACCCTGGGCCTGTTCCTCGCGGGCCTCGGACTGTCCGCGGAAGGCTTCCTGGGCCCCGACTCCGGGTGGCCCGCCCTGATCGGCGGCCTCGTGCTGAGCGGCCTCGGCATGGGCCTGGTCTTCCAGGTCGCCGCGGCCCTCGCCCTGGGCTCGGTGCCCTACGACCGTGCCGGCATGGCCAGCGGCACCTACAGCACCGTCGAACAGCTCGGCTACGCCTGCGGCGTCGCCGTCTTCGGCACCCTGGCCGTTTCCACCATGGGCCGGTCCCTGGAGGACGAGGTCACCGACCCGCACCGGGCCGCCCAAGCCCTGTCCAGTGGCGGAGCCGACGGCCTGATCGCCGCTGCCCCGGCCGGGCAGCGTGACGCCCTGGAGCACACGTTGCGCGCGGTGTTCGCCGACGGGCACAACGCCCTCGCGCTGACCGCGGGTGCCCTCGCCATCGTCGGCGCGGCCCTGGTCCTGGTCCTGACCTGGCGCACCGACAGTCAGTCGTCGGCCGCCGACGACTGGGAACAGCCCTGGGAACAGCCGGCCGACCCCGAACTCCAGACCGCGGGCGACTGACCCTCGCAGGGCCACTGAGCCGTCGCACGGCGCTCGTGAGGGCGAATGCGCCGCCGCACAGCCGACACGGTCCTCCTGGTGCCGGTGCAGTGCCACGACGAACCGGCACTGCACCGCACCGCACCGCGACCTCGGAGGCCCGGCGGCGAGGCCCAGGGCCGGAGCGGACGAACCGGCCCCGGGTCTTGTTCAGGATCAGGAAATCGACTGTGCAACCCGTTTCTGCAGGCCCGTCAAGAGATGGGCAAACTGACGGAACGGCGCGTATTCTGACCGACCGCCGTACGTCCGACATGTCTGTCCAGTCAGAAGTCGCCAACTCCGATCGCCGCTTGTTCCGCGAGACCTGCGGCGGCGGACGGGCCGGATCGCCGTCGGCCCTCAACCGCACCATCGGTGCGGACCGACCCACCGGATCCGATCAGGCCCGCAGCCGTTCCATCCCTTCCGTCCAGTGAGGCCAGCCCGCTGGGTGGCCGCGGTCGGCGGACTCGTCCAGGGTGAGGGCTGGGACCCCGAGCGTCGGGGGCTTCGCACCTTTTGGAGCCCGCGCCCTCCCCTCCGCCCGCGAGGCCATCGCCGCAGTGCAGGACGCGACGGCGAGAGGACTGAAGGACGGCCGGGGCTAAGGGGACGACGGACAGCCACGGCCTGCCGGGTGTCAGTGCCCGCGCCTAGGGTGCCGGGCATGATCACGTTCACCGTCGAAGAGTCCTGGGACCGCATCGAGAGCTGGCTCGCGCGGCACGCCCCCGTCACCCACGGGTTGCTGCGACCGCCGGCCCTCCCGGCGGACATCGCGGCGGCCGAGCTCCGGCTGGGGGTAGCCTTCCCGTCCGATCTGAGAAGGTCGCTGCTGCGGCACGACGGTGTGGAGCTCCAGGACGGAACGCTCCGGCTCGACTACTACGGACCACCGTCCGGAGTCGGGGAGATCGTCCGGAGCACCGAGTTCCTGCGCGAGGTCGGGGAGGACGTCGCCGAGGAGGAGACCGAGTTCACCGAGGAGGAGCGCGACGAGTACGCATACTGGGCGCGCGAACGGCTGCTGATCACATTGGGCATCGGCTGGCAGTCCTCCGACGGACTCTTCCTGGTCACCCGCCCCGGCCCGCACCACGGGCGAGTCGGCCGGTACTTCGACGAGTCGGGCTCGACCTTCACTTCCTGGTCGGGACTGCGGCATGTTCTCTCCGACTTCGCCACGGCCTTGGAGAACGGCCTGCCCTTCGACGGGCGGATACCCCTGGCCCACGAGGGCCGGCTGATCTGGGACGGCGGCGGGACGGTCGTCGCCGACCCGACCTCCGCCCTGGACATCGCCGCCGGGGCCCCTGAGCCGCAGGTTCCAGCTGCGGCCGAGCCCGCCCCGCCCGTCCCCCAGTCCGACGGGGCATACGCCGTCATCACCTTCGCAAGCGGCGGATTCTTCGGACCCGAGCCTGAACCGATCGTGCAACCGGACGTCGTGTTCGTCGCGGACATCGACCCCGAAGAACTGCTGGACCGGCTGGGCTCCGTGCCTGAGACCGCCGGGCCGCGCAGCCGGGAACAGGCGCGGCTGTCCGCCGGTGCGCTCTGGGCCGCGCACCGCCCGATGGTCCGGGTCGGGTCCTGCGGCGACGGGTGGTCGTACGCCACGCAGGAGGGCGGTGACGCCCAGTTCGGCCGTCCCGAGGTGCTGGGACGGCTGTCCCGCGGAACCCGGGTGGTGCGGCTGGCGAAACAGGGACCCGAGGTGCGCGTGACCGTCATGGAGGACGGCACGGAGCGGCCGGAGGCGGGCCACCGGGTCGAATCGCCGCGCGAGGACTACGTGACCGAACCCGACGGGCAGCCCGTGCTCGGGCGCGATGGACAGCAGTGGCAGCGGATCGGCGTCGATCCCTGGCCCGGCTCGACGGCCGCCTACGCGCGGCTGCTGGCGGGTCTGACGGTGGAGTACGGCATCCGCTGGGATCCAGCGGACGACGCGGCGGCGCTACTGGCCAGCGCGCTGCTGCTGCCGGTCCTCGACGAGGTGCCGGAGGCGCGGCACCCGGTCACTGTCGTACGCGACTTCGACCTCGGCGCCCTTGTGGAGCGGACCCCGCCGGAGCGGTTGCGCTCCGCGATGGCGGCGCAGCTCGTCCGGCTGGCGGCGGAGACCGGAATCGACGGCTATCCGGAGATCGCCCGGGCGCTGGAGCAGGCCGGTCGGGGCGAGCCGGTGGACCTGACGGCCGACGGGGCCCTCGATCTGCGGATGCGAACCATCCGGGCGGAGACCCGGGCCGTGCGCGGACTGTTGGACGCGGCCCGCCACCGGCCGGACCCGGCGCCCGTCACCGAGGCTGACCTCAAGGCGTGGCACGGACGGGACGCGGCGGCCGGGGCCCTGCGCCGGTTCCTGCTTCTGCCCCTGCCCGCGGCGGCGGAGACGGTCCTGAGCCTGCGCATGTCCGCGCACTGGAGCGACCAGCTGGCGACTGACCTGGCCGAATAGGCGCGCGGGTGGCTCGCGCAAGGCCTAGCCGTGACCTGCGAAAGTCCGGCGCACGCTGTCGGCGACTGCACGCCGGTACAGCCATCCAGCAGCCCGTGGCGCATTTGCCGTCACTCGCTTTCGGGCAGTGCCAGTGCACATCATTGCGCCCCGCCAACCTGTGGCGGGGTGCAGTGAAGCCACCCCGTCAGATCTGACGATGGGGTTCTCCCGCAGGCGCGGGGGTCAGCCGAGGAGACTTCCCAATCCCGATGTCGAGCCCGCCTTCGCCCGGGCGGCCGAGGTGACCAGCGAGCGGCGGCTATCTGGGGTTGCTCAGTGGGGCCGCATGTGGGGTACAAGGCCAGTAGGCCGCCCATGAGAACCGGCACCAAGTCCAGATCGTGGCTGGTGGGGTAGGTCCGTCACGTCGATGCGGCCGTCCCGGCGGTGCCGCCGTCGCTGCTGCCCGCGACTACCGCAAGCGCACTGACGGGCGCCTCAACCGGTTGCCCTCGGGCAGGTACCCGCCGGGTCAGGCCCCCGGTTCAGCCCAGCCGGGGCGCAATCGCGAAGCGGTGATGAGGATGGCGCCGCCGTTGGAGCCGAGGGCATGGGAATCGTCCCCGAAGGCTCTCCGCCCCGCTGGGCGAACCCAGCGGGGCGGAGAACAACGACCCTCAAGAGCGGAGCTCCCGCTGGGGTCATCGAAGAGCATATGTCAGACCCATCGGGCCGGGAGCTCGGGAAAGCCCTGGCCGATCGTCGAGTATCTCGGATATGGCAGGGACCCGATGAAGCCGGAGCCGGCCAGCAGCGCCGGGTCCGCCACCACGACATGGACCCGTGGCGGGCGGTTGGGGTCGCCCGTCAGGAACGGCTCCTCCAGGACGACCGCGTCGTCGAAGCGCGTCCATCGGGTGAGGCTCCCGCCCGTTACAGGGCGGGTCCTCCCGCGAGAGATGAACTCCACAGCGTCGGAATACCGGAGACCGAAACCCTCCAGGGCTGTCCAGCCCCGCAGCCCGTACCACAGGGCTACCATCTCCACGAATTCCGTGAAGCCGGCGAACATGTCTGTGTATTCACCACTCCAGGAGACCCCGACCCTGCCATCGCGACGCAGAACGATCGCGCAGGGAGCGTCGTGGTTCTCCGCGATGCGGATGAACTCTTCCCCTTCGGGGGACGAGGTCCAGCCCCCCGGGGAGACCGAGAGCCGGGTCCATCCGTAGTAGTTCCCCCCGTAGCAAGAAAGGACACAGCTTTCCCACTCCTCGGAGAGGAGTTCGATCAGCGCTCCCGCCTCGGACGGGAAGTCGATCGAAGGGACTTCACAAAGTCCACGAGGGGCCCGCACCTCCTCGTTGAGGAACCGGACGGACTCGGCTGTCGGTTTCACTCGGACGCTCCTTTCAGGATTAGCGGACTAATGATTGACGCCCAGCAGGTAGGTGAACAAGGGCCTGCAGTAGCCGCACATCTCCCGATGGACCCCCGGGAAGAAGCGCATGGGCCGGGGCGTCGCGGGGAAGGAACCGCCACGTGTCTGCCGTGCAGAACCCTCCGGTGCCTGGACCGGATCGAGGGGCGGCCAGGCGGGAACCTGCCGTCGCCCTCGCGACCCTCCTGATTCAGCGGCTTCTTCTCAAGGTGGCCGAAGAGGGGGAGGCGAGCCCGAACGACTGGTATGTGGCGAGCTTTCTCCTCCAGGCGGGGGCGGCCCTCGGCATCGAGGAAATCCATTCGGGAGCCGGGGCGCGAGGTGCTGATGGCTGCTCTCCTGGCCCGGAACGCGGCCATCGAGGGCGACCACCCGGGTGTCGACTCGTTCAACCGAACCTGACTCGGCCTGACCCGGCCGGAGCGGTGGCGCGAGGCCGTCGAGATGGCCCTGCTCGGTAACTGGACCGAGTCACTGGGCCACGGCGGTGCCTCCGATCTCCGCATCGCCAACCTGGTGAAGCACCAGGCCGCTATCGAGCACCGGCATCTGCAGCCGGTCTGGGAGCACCGGGTCCGGGACCGACGGACAGCTCTCCTCGGCGAGCCGATCGGCACGGACCTCACCGTCGCCGATCTGCTCACCGACCACCGCTCCCCGGAGACCGAGACACTGCTCGCCGAACTCGCGGACAGCCGACTCCTGGCCGTGCTGCGCAGCCTGGCCGCGGACGAGCAGGCGCTCGCCCGCGCCTGGGCCGACAGCGGCGACACCTGGAACCAGACCGCCCTCGACGCCGGCCCGCCCCCCGGATTCGGGGAGAGGGGGCGCCGCAGGCTCAAGCGCCTCGGCACCCGGCACACCGAGCGCACCCTCGCCGCAGCAGGAGCGGCCCGATGAGCGCCATCCTCGGCGGCCTGGCCGCCGCCCTCGCCGCCAGCGCCGCCGCCTACCAGGCCTTGCGCACCCGATTCAAGCGGTAGCCCGACTGGCATTGACGGTCTGAGCTGGCCCCGGTTCTCCGCTCCGGGATGGCCCCACCGTGACCGCTTTGTGGTCGCTGGTCGGTCCGATGTGGCCCCGGCTTCCGGCTTGAGGTGGACCCGCCTTCGACCGGCCTGGACGGTAGAAGAGGCTCTTGGGAAGAATGCTCGACATGACGACTTGAAGAGCACCTGCCGGACGGCATTCCTGGCGCGATGGGGGGAGCGGTTGGGCCGTCTTCGAAGGTGAAGGCTGGGTCTGTGCGCTGTGCCGGGAAGCGGTCCGCTCCTACCGGTACCGCTCGCACCCGGCCGGGTCCTCCATGTTCGAGCGCTGCATCGGGTTCGCGTGGTGCTCGGGCTGCCGGATCTACGGCAGCAACGTGGTTCGCGTCCCTCGCAAGCACGTCCTGGTCGACGCCCTTGCGTCGCTGCCTGCCGATGAACGTGAGTGGCTGCTCCGAAAGGGGGCAGCGCTGGTCGACCACCTCGACCGCCGAGGGGTCGGTCAGAAGTGAACGGCCGTCGCGCCGTGACCTACCGGGTGGGGAACACTACTTCTTGGCCTGCTGCTGCTTGGCTCTGGTCCACGCAGGGGCGGGGGCCGGTGAAGGTCTTGGCCAGTCGGCGGACGCCGGCGGGCCTCGTCCTCCTCGTCTCACCGGTGCCCACCGCCCGACTACGCCGAAGCCTCGGCCCCCGCGCTGGGGGCGAACCCGTTGCCCTGCTCGGCGAATTCCTTGATCGCGGCGCCCAGGAACTCCACCAGCCCGGGGTGGTAGGAATCGTGGAACGCCCTCATGGCCTCGTCCTCGGCGTAGAAGAGCGACATGCCGACGTAGGCATCCCTGGAGGGGATGTAGAACCGGCAGACGATGTCGAAGTGCCTGCGGACGAGCTCCTGGATCCGCTGGTCCCCGGGCAGGGAGCCGCCGTCCAGGAGAGCCGTGATCTCCCGGTAGAGGACGTCCCAGTCTTGGTGGACCCGCTCCCTGTCCACATGTTCCCAGTCGTTGGTCCCCGCAAGGCTCTTCGCCTGCTCCTCGGCCAACGACCGGCGACACTCGTCCTCGTAACTGTTCCCCACGGCACAGGTTCCCATCGTTTCGTCATCCCTCGCGTGGATCCCCGAGAGGCCGCCGACGTGTCGGCATCGACCGGCCGCCGGTGATCAACTTCCGGTCCAGGCCGAACGGTGGCACACAGCCGCCGGGTCGGCAAACCATTTCCTGGACCTCCGGCGTTCCGTCCCGGTCGGCCGGCGGCGGAGCGGCGCAACGCGCACGGCGAGCCGCCGGAGCGGGGTGTCCTGGGCCCGCCGGCGACGCCACCGGCGTCGGACGGGCGCGCAGGAGACAGGCCGCCGGGTCCCGGGAACGACCGGGGGAAGCATTTCAGGGACCCGGCCAGCGGGACATAGGCCACGCCAGGGAAATAGCGCCGCTGCTCCGTCCGGTGGCACCGTGGTGCTGTGGCCGGTCCGCCGTGACACGGACACTGGACCCAGAGCTTGTGGTCCTCGGCTGGCCTACGGGCGCGGGCCGATGAGCAGCAGCGTGAGCACCGCGCCGTCCTGGTCGCCCGCGCGGGGCCGCGCAGCGTGAGCTCTTCCACGGCATCGACATGCTTCTCGCATCGGCGCAACCGCGCGACGCCGGCGCGTGACGGTCGGTCGCCCGGCGCCACGGAGTGCGCCGCAGGGGCCTGCCGGCCCTCCAGCGGCCACCGATCCGACGGCTGGCTGAGGCGGGCCGCCCCCGCCGATAGCATCCAGCGCCGCCGCATCCGCGCCCTGGTCAGAGCCGGCCTGCCGACCACGCCGATCTGGGCCCGGACGATGCACGACCACGACACACCGCTCGCCTACAACGCCGTCAAGGCCTTCCTCCGGCGCGTCGCCCGCATGTGATTGAGTGCGCGGGGAGTTCTCCAGCCACCACCTTCGAGAGGATCGTCCATGTCGCCGTACCCCCGTCGCTGGCCCGTGCCCTCTCGGAGGCACTCGTGGACCTCACCAGATTCGTCGGGAGCGCGGACGACGACCACATGGATCAGGGCGATGCGGTGAAGGCGCTGGAGGGTGTCGCCGTGGTGGTGGGTCGTCTATCGAACTCCCCGCGTACGACACCGACGGCCGGCGCCCGCTTCGAGCGCGGCATACTCGTCGAACGTTCCGACCAGGAGGCAGCGTGATCACCCTCAAGCCCGAAACCATCCGCACCGACCGGCTGGACTTGCTTCCCCTGCAGGTCGAGCACGCCGACGAGATGGCCGCGGTGCTGTCCGACCCCGGCCTGCACACCTTCATCGGCGGCTCCCCGGACACCGCCCACGACCTGCGCGTCCGCTACGAACGTCTGGTGGCCGGCTCACCGAACCCCGGCGAAGCCTGGTGCAACTGGATCATCCAGCTCCGCGACGCCGCCTGCCTGGCCGGCTACGTCCAAGCGACGGTCACCGTCGACGACCGCGGAGCCACTGCGGAGATCGCCTGGGTGACAGGCACCCCCTGGCAACGACGCGGCATCGCCACGGAAGCCACCCGAGGAGTCGTCGCCTGGCTCCGACAGCACCCGGTGCACACGGTCATCGCCCACATCCACCCCGACCACCAGGCATCCGCCGCCGTCGCCACCGCGGCCGGCCTCTCCCCCACCAGCCAGTCACACGACGGAGAGACCAGATGGCAGCTGACGATCAGCTGATCCCACACATCCACGGGTCTTGACAATTGCTCGCGCCCACGGGACGTCACTCCTCAACGGAGCACCAGGTGAGTCGGGCCCCGGCCTTGGCCGGCATCTGGGCGAGGAAGTGGAAGGCTCGTGCCGTGTCGGCACTCCCCGTGCCCGTTCCCGTCCAGCAGGCGCCGGTGAGCTTCTCGGTCGCCGAGAGAAGGACACGGGCTTCGTCTCGGGCGGCCAGAACGAGAACGAAGCACACGTAGTCGCCGATGTCGCTGCCCTGCGGATGCCGGTGGATGAAGGTCTTCGGATGTGCGGTCAGGGCCGGCAGGGTCCGGTCGGTGGGGAAGACGACCGCGAGGCTGGCGAGGGCGAGGGCGAGCCAACCGCCGGGCATTCGACCGGCCAGCGGGTCAGCGGAGCCGGCGTGCGGTCCTGGAACGCACCGCGCCAGTACGCGGCCCGCCGTGGCCGGGACCGGCCACGGGGGTTCGGCGGCGCCGGCCTGGCCGTCGTTGTCGGCGGGCAGGGGCGCGGGTTGGGCGGGTGCTCAAGGGCGACTGCCGGCGGTCGTGGTCGGCTGGCCGCCTCTGAGGGGTATCCCGCTCCCTGACACCCATCAGCACGGTCGCCTCCCCACCCACCACCAGGCCCCTCCCCGGCCCGCGCCGATCGTCGGGCGGGAGGGGTGTGCGGTGGCGGGGCGTTCGCTCAGGGCCGGCGGGCGGGTGGGGTTCGGTCACCGTGATCGGACGGCCCGGCCGTGGGTCACTCCCGGAAGGTGACGACCGCGCGGGCCCGGTCTCGGACGTCCGCCGAGGGGTGACGGCGCAACTCGCTCACGAGGGCCCGCCACTCCCGAGGCCAGCCGAGGCGATCGCCGAACGTCTCCGTCAGCGCCGTGGCGAACAATCCGGCGGCCGCGGCGGTGTCCCCGTCCCGGCGGGCGGTCCGCGCCAGCGCGTCGAGTGTTCCGGGCGGCGACAGTGGGCCCGAGGCGTGCTCTCGCGCCAGTTCCAGCGCGGTGAGCGCCGCCGCGGCCGGTCGGCCTTGGTGGGCGTCGGCGAGGGTGCCGAGCGCGGCCTCCAGCGCCAGCGGACCGGCGGTGGGGTCCACCAGCCCGCGCAGCGCGGCCGCCCTGATGCCCGCCAGGTCCGGTTCGGCCGCGAGCAGGTCGGCGACGGCGGCGAGCAGCGGCCGGTGGCGGTCGTCGGCGGGCAGGTCGGCGAGGTGGGCCAGCCGCTGGCGGGCAGGCAGGTCCCGGTCGTCACCGGCGTCGTGGTCGTCCGTGCGCGCGGCGGCGGCGAGTTCGGCGACGGTGCGGTGCAGGAGGCTGCCAGTGGCGGCCCCGCCGAGGGGGTGCGCCAGCCCGGAGGCG
>NZ_BAAAKJ010000042.1:44236-44869 GCF_039527695.1 Kitasatospora putterlickiae | reverse complement strand
GGCGACGGAGGCCACCAGCCGGGCGTAGCGGGCCCGGTGGGTCGGGGGAAGGTGCGCCGGGTCGGCCCGCAGGACGGCGCGGCGCACGGACGGTGTCCCCTGCCCGGCGGCCTCGGCGAGCAGGTCCCAGACGGGTTCGGCGTCCAGCAGGCCAGTCGCGAAGGCGACCGCCGCGGCGCGCACATCGCGGCGCTGGCCCTCGATGCGGTAGGCGGCGGCCAGCAGGACGGCGGCGGCCCGCGGCGGCAGGTGCTCCGCGGCCAGCCGTACGGCTTCCTTGCGGCTGGTCACCTTGGTGCCCCGCGCCTGGGACAGCAGTTCTCCAAGCCGGTCGGCCAGCTCGCCCGGCGGAGCGAACCGGGCGGCCCGGGTGACCGCGTACACCGCTGCCCGGGCGCGGTCGCCGCCCGCGTGGGCCAGCAGGTCGCCCAGCGCGTCGGCGGGCCGGTCCGTGCGGGCCAACGCGGCGAGCGCCGCCTCGACGAGCACCACCTCGGCGGAGTCCAGTTGGGCGCGGACGACCGCCTCGCCGTACTGCGGGATCGCGGCGGCGGCGTGCAGGCAGCGGGTGATCCAGAAGTCCGGGTCGACGTGCCGGCGGATGCCTTCGGTGCCGAGCCGCTGCAAGAAGCG
>NZ_BAAAKJ010000042.1:8568-44221 GCF_039527695.1 Kitasatospora putterlickiae | reverse complement strand
GGTCGGCGGCAGGGGCGCGCGCTGCGGCCGTTTGAGGAACCGCCCGTACGGCGGCGCGGGAGCGAGCAGCGGATCGAGCAGGTCGGTGCGCTGCTCGGCCAGCACGTCCCGTACCGGCGGCAGGACGGCGGCGGAGGGATCGAGTTCGAGGATCTCGGCGACCCGGGCCGCGCGGTTGCGCGGGTTGTCCAGCCACAGGGCGGCGGCCGTGGTGAACGCGCCGTCCGACCCGAACTGGAGGGCGTGCAGGAGGAGTTCCTGCAGCTGGGGGACGCCGTGGGCCCGGCGGCCGAGCGAACGGGCCAGGGTGAACAGCAGCCAGTACTGTGCCGTGTCGGCCATGGTGTCCAGCCACGGTCGCAGGGTCGCGAACACGGCGTGTTCCTGGCCCCGCCGCAACCGGTGCTCCAGTCGGCCGAGTTCGACCGTGCCGGTCTGCCCGGCGATCCGCCGCAGGCTCCGCAGCGCCCACTCGATCAACTCGGCTCCGCCCGCGACCGCGTGCTCGCGCAGCACCTCGGCGACCAGCCGCTGCAAGGCGGCGCGGGTGGCGTACGAGCAGTCACGGGCGTCGACCGCGTCCTGAACGGCGGCGTCGAGGGAGGGTACCGCCACCCGGGTCAGTAGCCGGGCGGGGACGTGGACGAGCGCGGTCAGCGCCGCGCGGCGCACCGGGTCCTGCTCGTTGCGCAGCCGTGGCAGCAGGCCGAGCGCGTCCTGGACGGCGGCCCGGTCGTTGGAGGCGGCCGCGTTGGCGAACAGGGCCGTCCAGGCCGCGGACCGATCACCGGCGTCCGGGCGGGACAGAGCGGCCCGCAGCTCCGGCTGGGCCTCGCCGATGGGCAGGTAGGCCAGGGCGGGGGCGATCTGAGCCCATGGGAGGCCCTTCGCGCGGCGGGCGGCGACCTGGCGCCGCGCCTCGGCATGGCGGCGGGCGTGCGGAAACAGCGGCAGCAGGAGGGAGAGTTCACTCGGCCTGCACGCCGCCGACCTGTTCGTCCTCGCCGGATAGCCGGTGCCCGACGACCTGACGCCGACCACCCGCAACCCGAACTGGTCGATCAGCGCCGTCGTCTACAACACGATGGTCATGCCCGCCGAGAAGCGGCGACCGCTGCTGGACGCGATCCGGGCGCAGCCCCCGGTGCGGCGCGAGGGGCGTGGCGGGGTCAGCTGGCCCTACCACCGGTACGAGCCGGGCTTCGGCGCGGTGCTCCTGGACCACTCACACAACCGGAACCTCACCTGGCCATGCACGGCCAAGGTCCTTTACGCGGTCACCGACGGACGGATATACCTGGCCGCGTCCACCATCGGCGGAATCGGCCGAGGCACCGTCGAAGCAACCCCCGAACTGGTAGCCGCCTTCGCCGGCGTGCTCGGAATCCCCGCCCCCGACCTGGCGGCGCTCGGCGGGGTCCGCCTGCCCGACGACCTGCCGCCGCTCCACTCCCGGGCCGCGGACCTGGCGATGGTCATCTGGGAAGCCCGACGTCTGACCACCGCCCAGCTCCAGAACGTCAAACTCACCGCCCGACATCTCGCCGGCCGCTGACCCACCTCCCCCACCAGGCGTCCCGACCCGGCCGACGCCAACGGAAGCGAGCGAACCCGGCCAGGCGACTACCGGGCACAGCAGCCGGGCCCCGCACCGGGCCGAGCCGGCCAGGGCGCAACAGCCCCGGCCCCCAACGGGCCACGCCCAGCCGAAAAGGGCTCCGGCCCGGACGGCAGCCCGGCACCGGGCCAGGACGGGCCCGTGACAGCCGGACAGCTCAAGGCAGGGACGGCCGGAGTGGCCCAGGACGGCGGCCTCCGGGGCAGGCGCGAGCACGACGGGCGGACGGCCGGGCTGGGCGCAGCGGCGGGGTGGACCGAGTGTGGCCGGTAGTGTGCCTGGCGTGCCTTCCGACCAGAACGCGCCGGCCTGCCCCACGTGCGACCAGCCTCTCACCGGGCTCGCCA
This sequence comes from Kitasatospora putterlickiae, assembly GCF_039527695.1. Classification (NCBI taxonomy): domain Bacteria; kingdom Bacillati; phylum Actinomycetota; class Actinomycetes; order Kitasatosporales; family Streptomycetaceae; genus Kitasatospora; species Kitasatospora putterlickiae. The sequence goes on along the minus strand of NZ_BAAAKJ010000042.1, from coordinate 42,256 downwards.
TGGCCCTCTTCAAACGGGACGACGACGGCGAACGCACGTGCCGCGCCGTCTGGGGCTGCGCTCTGGGCCACGTCTGGTGGCAATGGGCGGACCGCGCCCGTCTTCCCCTCGAACCCTGTCCCCGCCCCGACCTCTTCACCTGACCACGACCAGCAACAGAGCACAGGCGGCGGGCGGCGCAGCCCGGGCACCCCTGGACGGCGGCACGGGCGGCGGGCGGCGGGCGGCGGGCGGCGGGCGGCGGGCGGCGGGAAGGAGTCGAGGTCGGGGATCCGGCGCGGTCCGGTGCGACACGCCCAGGCCGGCTCCGGCAGAGCCGCATAGGTTCTGGTCAGCCCCGTGTTGCGCCCCGACATACCCGCCACCGGAGCGCCGAGCTCCACGGCCAGGCCGCCGAACACCACCGCCGAGTAGGCAGGTCCCGGCGGTAGCCCGCCGTCGTCCCTCAACTCCAGCCCGAACGGTGGCCGGGGCGGCCCGCACCCGGTTGGGGCGGGCGGGGTCGTTGGCGCGCAGCGTGGTAGAGAGCAGTTCGCCTTCGCGGCCTGCCCCCCTGTCCGGGCGCGTCTTGCGCTCGCCGCCCGGCAGCACCCCGACCATGCTCCACCTTGGGATGGGGACAGGGTCCATGGGAAGGTGCGGGGATGAGTTTCCGGTTGGCGGCGTACGCCGTGTGCATTGACGAGGAGCGGGTGCTGATCGCCCGTCATGTTTCGCCCAGTGGCGAGTCCACCTGGACTCTTCCGGGCGGCAGGGTCGAGCATGGTGAGGATCCGTTCGACGCCGTGATCCGGGAGGTGGCCGAGGAGACCGGCTGTGACGCGGTGGTCGAGCGTCTTCTGGGTGTGGATTCACGGGTGATCCCCGCGGCCGAACGGGCCGTCCCCGGCGGACCCGAGCACCAGAACATCGGCGTCTTCTACCAGGTGCGGATCGTGGGCGGCCGGCTCCGGCCCGAGCCGAACGGCGCGATCGCCGAGTCGCTCTGGACCCCGATCCCCCGCGTTGCCGGTCTGCGCCGGTCGTCGCTGGTCGACATCGGCCTCGCCCTGGCACGGACACGTCCGGAAACCGGCCATGTCGGTCCTGTCCCCGTCGGCGGCCTGATCCAGCACTGACCGAGTCCGCCGCGCGGACCAGGACACTCCGGTGCCAGGGCATCGGCGAACCCGCTCGCGGTGCGAGGCCGGGTGCGGGGAGCCATACGGTGCGTGGCGTTCTCCCTTGCGACCATGACCAGGGCGTTGTGGGAGAGCGGGTGCCGGCCGGTCCTCGCGTTCGCCGCTCGGATGGGCGTGGCAGGGCGCACGGAAGGACCGTCTCGTCTGCCTCGTCGGGGATCGCCAGGGCCGGTCGGGGCTGGCGGTTCAGCGGTTCGCCGCCTGCGGCGGGCGGCACCGCAACCGGTCGGTGCCCGCATTCAGGAGGCTGCCTGACGGCAGGGCGCGGGACCGGTCAACGCCCGCCGACCCCGCAGCGCCCGGACACCTCCCCCAACCGCCGGCCTGCCCTGCTGACCGTCCAGGCTCAGCCTAGGACCAGCGGCAGCTTCGGCCCGAGCGTGCCGAGCGCCGCCAGCACCGAGCGCTCGGCAGGCGTCGCGGCGCGGCGGCCGGTGCCTACGAGCAGCGCGTCGGCGTCCGAGAACGAGGCGGGGAACGGGGCTGCGGCGACGCGCTCCAGCAGTCGCCGCGCTGCGGCGAGCCCCTCGGCGGGCGGGCGCGGCACGTGCGGTAGGTGGGCGACCAGGTCCAGGTGGTGCAGCGTCCACTCCAGCACGTAGGCGTCCAGGTAGTCGCCCGTTGTGAGCACCTGTCCCTGGGTGGCCACCCGCTGCCCCGGAGCGGCGAGTTCTGCGGCACGGCCCGCCGCGGAGCCGACGTCGTCCAGGTGGAAGCGCAGCAGCGCCGGGTCCCCGTACGCGGCGGCCAGCCGGACGGTGAGGGCGTCCAGCGGGTCCTCACCGTCCGGCGGGCTGTCGGCCACCCGCCAGTACGACGCCGCGTCCCTGGTCGGCTCCGCCGTCGAGGGGGTCGCCAGGGTGATCAGCACGTCCTGGGCGTCGATCACCAAATGACACACCAGGTCACGGACCAGCCAGCCCGCACACCCTGAGGGCCGGGCGAAGTCCTCGGCCGCAAGCCCTTCCGCCGCTGCCCTCAACGCCGTCCACGACGGCCCGAACAGTCCCATCACAGCACGCTACCACCGCCCGTGCCCGGGCCTCGTGGCGTGGGCGCCGAGCATCGGGCGGCGGGCCGCAACGCCATGTTGGTGGAGCAGGGCGGGAGCGGTCCGCATGTCTTCCGGTGCGCGGTGCGGACCGTTCAGCCGGCACGCCCCAGGAGGCGCCCCCGCATAGCCGCCACCCGCACCTGGCTTCCCCGCCCTCCAGGAGGCCTGAACGTGCCGGCCCTGCGGCACTCGGCGTGTCCGGCAAGGCGGGCGACGGAGCGGTATTGCGGGGAATCGCTGCGGCCGGAGAAGGAGCGGGTTATGCCCCGGCGGGCGCGTCCAGCGCCCCGCACGCGATGCGGGCGGGGCCGCCGGGCGGAAGAACGACGAGGAACTGCCGGCCGGTGTCCTCGACGCGGGCCAGCGTGATGGAGGCAACGGCCGTCGCGAGCGCCTCGGCGGCCGGGCCGGCGCCCTGCGTCATCCGGTCGGTCCTTGAGTGGAAGCGGGTGAGGTCCTTCGCCGGGCCGGTGATCCAGATCACGATCCGCGCGCCCCGGCGCAGTGCGGCGAGCAGGTCCCTGCGCAACGGCCCGTCGTCAGCTTCCTGGAGGAGCAGGTCGTGCAAGCGTTCCTATCCGCAGGGCCGGGACGGCGCCGCCTCGGCCAGTGCCCGGCACTTGCGGCACGAGGCCAGAGCCTGCGGCTGGAAGCGATGCAGGAAGACCGTCAGGTAGCGGCCGCGGATCCCGCAGAGAGTACGGCCGTTGCCACCGGCGTGCTCGACACCGGGCGCGCCTTCGACGCCGGCCGCAGGAAACTCGGCCGGCTCGCGCGCGGTCGCGAACGACCACGTCCCGCCCTGGACATCGGTATCGGGAGTGCCGGTCATGCCAGGCAGCATGCCACTACGAGAACCCACCGGCTGCACACGGGGACCATGGCCCGCCACCCTTGCCGCGCAGCCACCTCATCGCAAGGCGTGGATGGGCTCAGCGCATGAGCGCGTACAGATCGGCGGACGCGTAGTCCTTCGTCGGTGCGCTGGCGATGAGGACCTCGCCGACCGGCAGGGGGCCGCACAGGCTGTCGAACGCCACGGTCCAGCGTTGCCGCGCGGGCGCGGTGTCGAAGCAGCCGATCCGTGTGCCGGCAAGGGCGTGAACTGCGCGGGGCCCTCGGTGCCATCGGCCATGTCCGCAAGCGCGACATATCGGCCGTAGCGGCGTCCGGCCTCGTCGTCCGAGACGGAACCGTCGCCGCCCTGGACGAGGTCACCGGTGGACAGCAGCTATCGCTGCCATTGCGTCGAAGTCACCGAACGGCATGAGCACTTCCCTTCGTGGCTGCCCGCACGACTGACGGCGGGATCGCTCCCGGACGCTACCGAGCGCTCTCCCGACGGCCTTCCGGCGGGTGCACGATGACGAGCGTCGAGCAGGTCGCGACGTTGGCGACGCTCGGCTCGATCTGGGCGGTGCCGGCGGTCGGCCACACCGTGGCGGACCACGTCCTTGGCCAGAGCGACCATCCGGCGGTGAACAAGGGTGCCCCGACGGCTGGGAAGTGGCTGCCGGGGCGAGCCCGCGACGGGCTGGACCGCAGGCCTGGCCCACGTCGCTTCTGTCTGGTTGGTTGCGGATCGAGTTGTCGGTCAGCCGGTTCGTCCCTGATCAGAACCGCTGTCACCGGGCGGATCGCTGCGCGACGGCTGTCGTGGGCAGTACCGGTCTGACGTCGACGTAGAGTGACGCGAGGCTCCGTTCGGGGGCCTCCAAAACGACGGGTCGGGGGATCTCCGTGGGCATGAACAAGGCAGCCAGGACCGAGTGGTGGGAGAGTCTTCCGGCCGGGATCCGCGACGAAATCGACGCGTACATCCTTCAGGACTCCCTCCTCGGAGCGGTGAATGTCATCGTTGCCGTCGGCTTTGTTCCCCACGACATAGGGGTCGGCACCGCCCAGCTGATCGCCAATGACCGCTACCTCCATTACGGGGACCGGATTGCTCGCGAGCCGGAGAGCCCCCTCGACCTGGAGTCGCTGGCCTGTCGGGCGGCTGGGTGCGCCGGTCGCGTCGTGGCGATTGAGGCCATCTGGGACGGTGACACCGTCCACGACTGGTTCGTGAGGCTGCTGGCCATCACCGCCGACCCCTCGGGGGAGGCTCAGATGGCCACCGTTTACGGGTCGACGGCCAAGCGATACCTCGGTGAGGGCGAGGATTGCCGCCCGCGCCACCCCGTCGCGGTGGCCGCCGAGCGGGCTGGCCTCGCGCTTGCCGCCCACCTCGCAGTTCCCTTCCACTTCGCCAGCCCGGACACGCCCGATGATGAGGCCCCGCGCTGGCAGCCCTGAGCGACGATGAGGTGCCGCTGTCATTCCCACCCGTCAGCCGTTCGCGCCGTGATGGCATTGCGGCGAGAGCTGCTGTTGAGATGGGTCATCACCTCCCGATCGATGGCTCGCGCGCGGCTTCCAGATCCTCATCGCGCTCGGTGAGCCGGTCCTTGAGGGTCGGCGACTCGCTGTCCGAGTTGGGCCGGTTTCTGTTGGAGGGCATCGATGTCGCTGGGTTCGCCCGGCCCGGAGGCGCGTCAGAATTCCTGCCCGAGGGCTTCGGGCGGTCATCGTTCGAGCAGGGTGATGTGCCGGGCCAGCCGGGTGTTGCGTTCAGTGAGGTTGGCAAGGTCGGCGAACAGGGTCTTACGGCTGACCTGGTGCCCGGTGGGGCCGCCCGGCGGTTGGGCGGCGCGTGACAAGACCGCGGCGTGCGAATCACTGTGCCGGTGGACCTTGCCGACCTGGTCGGTGACGGCTGGCTGGTCACAGCCCAGGCAACGGGATCTCAACAAGCGGGCGTGGCCGCCGGCAGTTCCGGTCCGGCACCCTCGACGCCCCCACGTCTCCCTGGCGGCCCGGAGTCAGTGACGCGCCTCTGACGCGGCCCCGGGGCGGAACCGGTCGCCCCATCGGCAGGTGGTCAGGGCTCGGCCGGGTGGGCGGACCGGTCGGGGGTGGTGCCGGGGCGGAGGTGTTCGGGGGGTGGGGTGGTGCCGGCCTGGCTCCAGCCGCCGTCGGCGTAGAGGACGTGGCCGGTGACGTAGCGGGCGGCGTCGGAGGCGAGGAAGAGCAGGGGGCCGAGGACGTCATCGGGGTCGGCGGCGCGGCCGAGCGGGACCATGCCGCCCCAGGTCGTCGCGTAGTCCGGGTCGTCCCGCAGGGTGCGTTCGACGACGGTGGGCCCGGGGGCGACGGCGTTGACCCGGACGCCGTGCGGGGCGAATTCCACGGCGAGTTGGCGGGTGAGCGCGTTGACGGCGGCCTTGCTGGTGCCGTAGGCGGCGAGTTGGGGGATGGCGAGGGCGGCGGTGTTGCTGGAGATGTTGACGATGCTGCCGCGCCGGTGGTCCTTCATCCGCCGGTAGGCCTCGACGCAACTGAAGAAGGTGGCACGGACGTTGACGCCGAAGACGGAGTCCCACTCGGCGGTGTCGACGGCGAGCACGTCCGGGGTCCAGCCGGTGAAGCCGGCGTTGTTGACGACCAGGTCGAGCGGCCCGTCGAGTTCGTCGACGACGGCGTAGACGGCCTGCAGGCCGGATTCCTCGCGCAGGTCCGCGTGGACGAGGCGGCAGTCGTCGCCGATCTCCCGTTGGAGGCTCGTGGCCTCCGCGGGTGCTTCGAACCAGTGGGCGACGACCTGCCACCCGGCAGCCGCGACGCCGAGGACCACCGTGCGGCCGATTCCCGTGTTCGCCCCGGTGACCAGGGCAACCTTCCGGCCTTGTCGTGGAATGGTCAAATCTCCGCCTCCTTCTGCCGCGATCTGCTGCGATCTTCCTGTCGGGATTCACTTTGGTGAAGTTGTCCGCGATGCCGCACCGAGGGTATCGCCAGCCGAGCCGCGGGGAAGCTATCCTGCGGCGCGCAGTGCGTGTTTGAGTCCTTCCCGGGGGTGGCGTGGAGATACTTCTGCAGGCTCTGATCGGATCCGTTCCTGCTGTGATTGGCTTTCTCGCGGCGAGATTTATACCCCGTGCGCAGTTGCTGCTGCGCTACGGCTTCCTGCGGAGGCTGCTCGCGCCGTACAACCGGGTCCAGATCGTCACCTCCAGCGTGGAAGTGGCCGAGTTCAGCTTCGCCAGCGACGGTCAGCAGCACACCCACATCAACCCGAAGAACGTCCTGTTCCTGCCGTTGGCCGAGGGGCGGGCCATCGGACAACTGATCGACCTGCTCCGGAAGGTGAACCACAAGGCGGTCATCGAACTGGTGGCTCCGGGGGGCCAGGACCCCCGGGTGCCGACGTTCTCGATCGGCGGGCCGAGTATCAATCCGTATTCCGCCGGTGTGCTCGGCGCGGCTTTCCCGGAATTCGGCATCGAGTACCCGGAGGCCAGGCGGGCCCGCTGGGCCGGTATGACCTTCGAGACGAGGCTCTCCCCGGCCGGCGAGCTGATCCAGGACCACGGCTTTCTCTTCGTCACCAAGACTTCACAGCAGGCACCCTGCTTCGTCCTCTGCGGAATTCTCGCATTCGGCACGGCGATGGCCGTCGACGCCCTGGGCGGGGCCAGGCCGAAATCGCATCTGGCCGGTCTGATCAGATCCGGGGACAAGGGATTCGTGGCGGTGGAGGGAAGAGTGACCGGGCTCGACATGAGGGACGTCAGGGTCGAGGTCTGCCGCAATCTGTCCACTTCCTGAGGCGGCGACGCACGGCTGGGTCCGGTCATCGGGCCCAGACCGCCAAGGAGCAGGGGTTCCCCGGCGCCGATGCGGGCCGGACGGACGCCCCGGAAGCCCTGGGTGCGAACAGCGGCGACGAGGTCCGGGCCGTGATCCCGGCGCCGGGCGTCCTGCCAGAGGTCAGAGGTCAGAGGTCAGAGGTGCAACTCGATGGCCACCGCCCTCATCTGGGAGGGGAGTCGGCGGAGACCGGGGAGCAGCTCGTACTCGCTTCCCTCGATGTCGGTCTTCAGCAGCGTCGGCCGGGACTCGTCGAGGGCCTCCCCGAGCGGACGGCCGGGTCGGTGTGGGGAGCGCCGGCGGACCCGAGTCCCGTGTGGCCGCCGTCTGTGGTGCTTCGGCATGGCGGTAGTCTCCGCCCATGACGTGGAGATGGCCGGCGGACCTGCTGCGGTCCGAACCGCGGCCCGTCCGGCCGCCGGAGCCGCCTGAGGGAGGGGACGAGCCTACGGCCGGCCTCGCGTACTGGGACCCCCTGCCGACCGCCCGTCTGCTCGCCGGCCCGAGCGGCTTCGGTGTCGCCACCTGGAAGAACCGCAACCGGTACAACGTCCCCGGGCCCTTCTACACCGGCTGGACCGACACCGGCGGCACCGGTCCCGTGTACGCGGCCGGGCTGGTCGGGCACTGCCCCTCCTTCATGGAGGTGGTTCTCGTGCAGCCCCGCACCCCTGAGCAGGTCCGGACGCTGCTGTACGGCGCGGCCGCACCCGAGCCGACCGGCGGCTACGCCTGGGGCGGCGACGACCACTGGACGCCGCAGGCGGTCCGCCAGTGGTGGGCCGAACGGCACGCGCTGCGGGAGTGGTTCGATGACGAGGAGTCCGGATTCACCGAGGCGGGACACCACTGGGCTGCTTGGGAGGCCGACCTGGCTACCTACCTCCGCGGTTATCTCTTCTGGCTCATCGAACGACGCCGACCCTGGTCAGACGAGGAACTACCGCCCCTGACCGCCCGTGACGCTCCGTCCCGGTGAGACGGCTTCGAAGCGGTCCGACCTGGGCACGAGCCACCCCGGTTGCGCGGCTCCGGGCCGGGGCTCGCCGTTTCAGCCCTCGGACGGTGCGGCGGCCCGGGGGCTGCCGCAGGTCGCCATGTCGACGAGGGCCTGGTAGGTGCGGCCGGTGTCCTCGGACAGGTGGTACGGGTTGATCGACACGACGACCTGCCGGCGCCCGTCGGCGCTGCCCGTCACCAGCGTGCCGTAGCCGGCGATGCCGCCGGTCAAGCCCCAGAACTCACCGCACGCGCTGGGGTGGCGACTGAGCCCGAGGCCGTAGGTGAAGCCCTGGCCGGTGTCGACCTGCTGCTTCATCGCGTCGAGTTCCGCCGGCCGCAGCAGCCGGCCGCCGAGCAGCGCCGCGTTGAAGCGGGTCAGGTCCCGGGTGGACGAGATGCCGGCACCGGCCGGGCCGTAGGCCGACGGGTTCTGCAGGGTGACGTCGGCCGGTCCGCCGGGGCGTTCGACGTAGCCGTGCGCGTGCGGTCCGGGGATGACCGTGGAGGTGCCGGGCATCGAGGTGTCGCGCAGGCCCAGCGGCCGGATGATCCGGCGCTCGATCTCCTCCGCCCAGGTGCGTCCGGTGACCCGTTCGACGATCAGGCCGAGCAGCACGTAGTTGGTGTTGGAGTACCACCAGCCGGTGCCCGGGCTGCCGTACGGCGGGCGGGCGGTGGAGATCCGCACGACGTCCAGCGGCCGGTAGGTCGTCCAGCGGCCGACGGTCAGCCACCGTTGCAGGGCCTCCTCGCCGTCGGTGTCGAACCGCGGGTCGTCGGTGAAGTTGTGGATCCCGCTGGTGTGGTTGAGCAGTTGGCGCACGGTGATCGCGGCGCCGTTGGGGACGAGCCCGGGGAGGTGGCGTTCGACCGGGTCGTCGAGTCCGATCCGGCGCTCGCCCACGAGCTGGAGCACCACGGTGGCGGCGAAGGTCTTGGTGACGCTGCCGATCCGGAACCGGGCGCCGTCGGGCACCGGCGCGCCGGTCGTCAGGTCCGCGACCCCGGCCGTCCCCCGCCACGCCGTGCGGCCGTCCTGCCGGACCTCCGCCAGGACCGCCGAGGAGCCGCCCTGCTCGACCACGGCCCGCAGCGCCTGGCCCAGTGCGGCCGGGTCGGTGGCGGGCCGTTCCCGCCCGGCGGGCGGGGCCGCGGAGGCGGTCGGTGTCAGGGTCGCCAGCAGCCCCGTGCCCACCAGGGCGACGACGGCCGCCCTGCGCGCGAGCCGGTGGCGGGCGGTGCGACGGTCCGGCGTGGTGGCGGTGCTGGTCATGGTGACGGTCATCCCTGTTTCCTTCCGGTGGCGTCCGGATCCCTTCCGGCGCTGCCTCCAGCCTCCTCGCCGACCGCCCCGCCCGGCCTCCTCCCGAGGTCGACACCGCCTCCCCCGGCGGAGCCAACTCCGCACCCTCCGGGGGAAGGAGGGGCGCTGGGCGGGGGTGGCGCCGGTTCCGCCGGGACGAGGGTCAGATCATGTGCATGCCGCCGTTGACCTGGATGGTCTCGCCGTGGATGAAGCTCGCCGCGGGAGAGCACAGGAAGGTGATGACGGAGGCGACCTCCTCGGGCCTGCCCAGCCGGCCCATGGGGGTGGCGGAGAGCGCGTCCTCGCCCCGGGCGGCGACGTAGTCGCGGGTCATGGGGGTCTCGATGATGCCCGGGGAGACCGTGTTGACCCGGGCGTGCCCGCCCAGTTCCCAGGCGAGGCTCCGGGAGAAGGCGAGCAGGGCGCCCTTGGTCGCGGCGTAGTGGGCGTGCCGGACGCTGCCCCGGTGGCCCGCCATGGAGGCGAGGTTGACGATGGCGCCGTGCTGGTTGAGGTGCGGCAGGACGGCGCGGGTGAGGAAGAAGACCCCGTCGAGGTTGACGGACACGACGGTCCTCCACTGCTCGTCGGTCATGTCGGCGACGGCCTGTTCGGGGTAGATCCCGGCGGCGGGCACCAGGAAGTCGACCGAACCGAACTCCTCGACGGCGGCGGCGACGAACGCGGTGTTGCTCTGCGCCGAGGCCGCGTCCAGGTGCCGGATCAGCACCCGGCCCCCGCCGGTCGGGAGGGAGGCGGCGAACTCCTCCAGGGCCGCCGGGTCCAGGTCGCCCAGCACCAGGTGGGCGCCGGCCGCGTGGAACTGGCGGGCGACCTCGCGGGCGATGCCGCCGCCCGCGCCGGAGAGCAGCAGGGTCTTGCCGTGGAAGGGGGTGGGGTCACTCAGCGGTGTCATTCTCGTCCTCACGGAAGAGTTCGGGGTGTTGTACCAGTTGGAGCCGCGTGCGGCGGATGTGTCCGGTGAGGAAGCGTTCGGCGTCCTCGGGGTCGCCGCGCCGGATCGCTTCGATGATCAGGCGGTGTTCGGCGTGGATCAGCTCCCAGCCGGCGGCGTCGGTGATGCGGGCGAACGCGCGGCGGTAGTGCTGCGTGGTGTTCCAGAAGCGGTCCACCATCTCGGTGAGCTGGCCGGCGGGGCAGCCGGCGTAGGTGAGCAGGTGCAGGCGGCGGTCCAGGACGAGGAAGCGGTCCACGTCGGTGGTGGCCTCGATCTGCCCGGCGAGGTCGGCGAGTTCGGCGATCTGGGTCGCGGTCAGGCGCGGGATGCTCTCGCTCAGCGCGAGCGGTTCGAGGCGTTCCCTGATCTTGTAGACCCCCTCGCACTCGCGCATGTCCATCTTGGAGACCCAGGCGCCGCTGTTGGACTTGACGACGGTCAGTCCCTCGGCGGCGAGGATCCTCAGGGCCTCGCGGACCGGCAGGCGGCTGGCGCCGAGCCGTTCGGCGACCTGTTCCTGCATGATCCGCGCCCCGGGCGGCAGTTCGCCGTTCAGGATGGCGGCCCGCAGGTGGTCGGCGACCCGCTGGCTGGCGACGGCGGAGGCGCTGGGTTCGGTGGTCGGTTTCTGGGGCACGGCGGGTACGGCTCGCTTTCCGGTGCGCGGGCGGTGTTCAGTCGGAAGGCTGCCACAACGGCACGGGCGCGCCGTCGTCGCACCTCTTGCCGTGCGGGTAGGAGACCAGCTCCAGCTGCATCCCCCAGGGGGTGAGGAAGTAGACCCAGCGCTGGCCCTCGCTGGGGCCGCCGCTCGCGGTCGGCTCGCCGAGGATCCGTACCCCGTGGCGGCGCAGATGGGCGACGGCGGCGTCGAGATCGGTGACGTAGAACGCCAGGTGGTGGCCGCCGATGTCGCTGTTGCGGGGCTGGTCCGTGCGCCGGCCGGGGGCCTCGTACTCGAAGATCTCGAAGCTGGGGCCGCCGGCGCAGCGGAAGAAGCGCAGTTCGCGCATGACGGCACGCGGGTGCACGTTCAGGTGCTCCGTCATCCACGTGCCGTCGGAGCGGAACGGTCCGAGCGTGTAGACGTGCCGGCAGCCGATCACCTCGACGAAGAACCGGGTCGCCTCTTCGAGGTCGGGGACGGTGAAGCCGATGTGCTCGACGCCGGTCAGTCCGGGCAGCCCCTGTCGCGGCGCTTCCTCGCCCCGCCCCGGTGAATGGATCCATTGTCCTGACATGGATATCACCCTCGTCCGCAAAGGTTCAGCAGTCAAGGGGTTTCAACGCCACCTGAAGATCACACTCCGGTAACGGGGGGTTGGCTATGGATCCATTCACTGCGACAGTGCTGGTCGAAACACCTAGGGGAGTTCATATGCCTACACACCGCGAACTGGCCGCGGCATCGCCCTGGACGCAGCTGACGGCGACCCGCGAGGACTGGCGGGACGCCGACCCCGCGCTGCTGACCTCGATGTTCGCCCAGACCCTGCTGATCCGGACCTTCGAGGAGTACGTCCTCGACCTCGCGTCCCAGGGACTCGTCCACGGCCCGGCCCACTCCAGCATCGGCCAGGAGGGCGGCGCGGTCGGCTCCGTGCACGCGCTGACCAGCGCGGACTTCGTCGGCGGCTCGCACCGGGGACACCACCAGTTCCTCGCCAAGGCCCTGGGCCACGTCGCCCCGCACGGCATCGACCCGCGCGTACCGGTGAGCGACGACGTCCGCACCGTCCTCACCCGCAGCCTCGCCGAGATCTGCGGGCTGGCCCGCGGCTTCTGCCGGGGCCGGGGCGGATCCATGCACCTGCAGTGGCGCGAGGCCGGGGCGATCGGCACCAACGCCATCGTCGGCGGCGGCGTCCCGCAGTCCGCCGGGTTCGCCTGGTCGGCACGGCAGGCAGGCACCGACGCGGTGTCGGTCGCCTACTTCGGCGACGGCGCGGTGAACATCGGCTCCGTGCTGGAGACGATGAACCTCGCCGCCGCCTGGAAGCTGCCGCTCTGCTTCTTCATCGAGAACAACCGGTACGCCGTCTCCACCCACGTGGACGAGGTCACCGCCGAACCCCGGCTCTCCGCACGCGGCCTGGGCTTCAACATCCCGGCCTGGCAGGTGGACGGCATGGACCCCCTCGCCACCCACCTCGCCATGCGCGAAGCCGTCGCCCACATGCGCGCCGGCCACGGCCCCACCATCGTGGAGGCCGACGTCTACCGCTACTACCACCAGAACGGCCCGTTCCCCGGCAGCGCGTTCGGCTACCGCAGCAAGGAGGAGGAGAAGGAGTGGCGGGCCCGCGACCCGCTGACCCTCCTCGCCGAGCGGCTCACCGAGCGCGGCATCCTGGACGCCGCGGCCGTCGAGGAGTGCACGGCGCGGGCCGGGGAACTGCTGGCCGGCATCGGCGACGAACTGCTGGAACCCGACCCCGACGGCAAGCCCGGAAAGCGCCGGATCAAGCCCTCCGAGTGGCCCGACCCGTCCTTCCGCGACGTGGGCGTGCGCGGCGACCTCGCGGAGTTCGACGGCGTACGCCAGGCCGACCTGGACACCTTCACCGGCGCCACCGCCGAGCGCAGGTTCATCGACGTCGTCTCCGAGGTGATGCGCCGCCGGATGGCCCAGGACGAGTCGATCGTCGTCATGGGCGAGGACGTCCACCGTCTCAAGGGCGGCACCAACGGCGCCACCAAGGGCCTCGCCGAGGCCCACCCCGACCGCTGCCTGGGCACGCCCATCAGCGAGAACGCCTTCGCCGGACTCGGCTGCGGCATCGCGCTGGACGGCCGCTACACACCGGTGGTCGAGTTCATGTACGCGGACTTCATGTGGGTCGCGGCCGACCAGATCTTCAACCAGATCGGCAAGGCGCGGCACATGTTCGGCGGCGACGGCGACGTGCCGCTCGTGCTGCGCAGCAAGGTCGCGATGGGCACCGGCTACGGCTCCCAGCACTCCATGGACCCGGCCGGCGTCTTCGCCACGGCGCCCGGCTGGCGGATCGTCGCCCCCTCCACCCCCTTCGACTACGTCGGCCTGATGAACGCCGCACTGGCCTGCAAGGACCCGGTGGTGGTGCTGGAGCACGTGGACCTGTACAACTCCACCGGCACCGGCCCGGTGGACGACCTCGACTACTGCCTGCCGGTGGGGAAGGCCGCGGTGCGCCGCACCGGCTCGGCCCTCACCGTCGTCTCGTACCTCGCGATGACCGGCCACGTCCTGGAGGCCGTCGAACAGCTCGGGCTGGACGCCGAGGTGATCGACCTGCGCTGGCTGGACCGGGCCAGCCTGGACTGGGGCACCCTCGGCGCGAGCATCCGCAAGACCAACAACGTGCTCATCGCCGAACAGGGCCCCGTCGGCACGTCCTACGGCGGCTGGCTGGCCGACGAGATCCAGCGCCGCTACTTCGACCATCTCGACCAGCCCGTCCAGCGCCTGACCGCGGGCGAGTCCTCACCCAGCATCAGCAAGGTGCTGGAGCGCGCGGCCATCGCGCGGACCCCGGAGGCCGTCGCCGCGCTCCGCCGGGTCACCGAGAACTGACCCCGACCCCACGTGACCCAGGAGGGTCCCCATGGCTGAACTGTTCCGCATGCCGGCGGTGTCCGCCGACGACACGGCGGGGGTGCTGTCCGCCTGGCAGGTGGCGGAGGGCGCCGCCTTCGCGGCCGACGACGCGCTGATCTGCGTCGAGACCGACAAGGCGGAGGTCGAAGTCCCCGCCGAACGCCCCGGCGTCCTGCTGAAGACGCTGTACGAGCCCGGCACCGAGATCGAGGTGGGCACCCCCGTCGCGGTCATCGGCGCGCCGGACGAGAGCGTCGGGGACCTCGACGCGCTGCTCGCCGAACTGGGCGTGGCCCCCGCCGCCGGGGCGGACGTCGTCCGCCCCGAACGCCGGACCGTACCGGACGCCCCCGCGCCCGACGCCCTCATACCGGACTCCCCCGCACCGCGGACCCCCGTGCCCCCGGCGCCCCCGGCGGCGGAAGCCGGAGCCGCGCCCGGCGCGCGGCTGTTCAGCAGTCCGCTCGCCCGTCGGCTGGCCCGCGAGGCCGGACTGGAACTGGCCGAGCTGACCGGCACCGGCCCGGGGGGCCGGATCGTGCGCCGGGACGTCGAGGCCGCCGTCGCCGCCCGGCGGAACCGGCCGGAGCCGAGCGCCCCGCCCCGGGAGCCGGCGGACCGGGCCGCGTCCCCCGCACCCGCACGGGTGCAGGACCCGGCGGGCTCCGGCCACCAGGACATCCCGCACACCCGGATGCGGCGGGCCATCGCCGCACGGCTGACCGAGAGCAAGCAGCACACCCCGCACTTCTACCTCCGCGCGACCTGCGAGGTGGACGAACTGCTCGCCTTCCGGCAGCGGATCAACGCGGCGAGCCCGGTCAAGGTCTCCATCAACGACATCCTGGTCAAGGCCGCCGCGCTCGCGCACACGGCCGTCCCCGAGATGAACGCCACCTGGCACGCGGACGCCGTACGCCGCTACGAGAGCGTGGACGTCTCGATCGCCGTCTCCGCCGACCGGGGACTGCTGACTCCGGTCCTGCGGGGCGTCGAACGCATGTCGCTGTCGGCGGTCGCCACCGCGACCCGGGACCGCGCGGAGCGGGCGCGCTCCGGCACCCTGCGGCAGGCCGACCTGGAAGGCGGCTCCCTCACGATCTCGAACCTCGGGATGTACGGAGTCGAGGAGTTCGCCGCCATCATCAACCCGCCGCAGGCCGCCATCCTGGCCGTCGGCGCGGTGCGGGACGAGGCGGTGGTCCGCGACGGCGCGGTCACGGCGGTCAAGGCGATGACCGTGGTCCTCTCCGTCGACCACCGGCCGGTGGACGGCGCCGTCGCCGCCCGCTGGCTCGCCGCCTTCACCGGCGCGCTCGCCGACCCGATGCGGATCGTGGTCTGAGTCCGTCCCCTCCCCGCCGGGCGGTGCCGCACGCACCACCACTCCCCCCGTCCGCCGCACCGCCCGGCCCCCGGCCGCGGTTCCCCCACCCCGCGGACCACCCGAACCCTCCCCCTAAGGACACCGATGTCTTCGCCCCCCACCACCGCGCTCCGTGACACCCTCGGCGAGCTGGACAGACGCAACCTGCGCCGGCTGATGCCGCTGCTGCTGGCGGCCTACATCATGTCGTTCCTCGACCGGACCAACATCGGCCTGGCCAAGGAACGGCTGGAGGTCGACCTCGGCATATCCGCCGCCGCCTACGGGCTCGGAGCCGGACTGTTCTTCCTCACCTACGCGGCGTCCGAGATACCCAGCAACCTGATCATGCACCGGGTGGGCGCCCGCTGGTGGATCACCCGGATCATGCTCACCTGGGGCGTCATCTCGGCCTGCATGGCGTTCGTCCAGGGCGAGAAGTCCTTCTACGCGATGCGGCTGCTGCTCGGCGCCGCCGAGGCGGGCCTGCTGCCGGGCATCCTCCTCTACTTCACGTACTGGTTCCGCTCCGGCACCCGGGCCCGGGCCATCGGTCTGCTGCTGCTCGGGGCTTCGATCGCCAGCGTGCTCGGCAACCCGCTGGGCGGTCTGCTGCTGGAGATGGACGGGATCGGCGGCTGGCACGGCTGGCAGTGGATGTTCGTCATCGAGGGCCTTCCCTGCGTCCTCCTGGCCTTCGTCGTCTTCAAGTACCTCCCGGACGGCCCGGCCACGGCCCCGTGGCTGACCGCCAAGGAGGCGGCGCTGGTCAGCGAGGCGGCGGCCCGCGAGCAGGAGGAGGGCGCCAAGGCCGCCGGGACCAGCTCCGGCACCCTGCTGACGGTGCTGCGCGACAAGCAGATGCTCATCGCGATCTTCGCCAACTGGACGCACCAGGTGGCGCTCTACTCCGTCGTCTACTTCCTGCCCGGCATCATCGGCGGCTGGGGGCACCTGTCACCGTTCACCGTCGGACTGCTGACCAGCCTGCCCTGGGTGACGGCCGCGATCGGCGCCGTCCTGGTGCCACCGCGCGCCACCACCCCGCGGCGCTCCCGCAACTTCGTGGTGACCGGCCTGCTGATGATGTTCGCCGGACTCCTCGTCGCCACCGTCGCCGGCCCCGTGATCGCCCTCCTCGGCTTCTGCTTCACCGGCCTGGCGTTCTTCGTCGTCCAGCCGCTCCTGTTCAACTTCCCGGGCACCCGCCTGGCGGGCAGGACGCTCGCCGGCGGCCTGGCGCTGCTCAACACGGTCGGCATCACCGGTGGCTTCGTCGGCCCCTACGTCATGGGCTGGGCCGAGGAGAGCACCGGCAACCACCTGGCCGGTCTGTGGATCTCCGTCGTGCTGCTGGCCCTCGGCGCCGCGGCCGCCACCCGTCTGCGGTTCTCGGCCAAGGACGAAGGGACCGCCGGGAGTTGACCCTTCCCGGGCTGGTCTGCGACGGGCGGGCCGGGTGGGCCCGGTGGGCCGGGCGCGGTTACGCGGGGACGCCGAGCGGCGGGTGCTCAAGCACGCTGGGCTTGTACTCGACCAGCTGGATGCGGCCGTCGAAGGTGCGGTGCCCGATCATCTCCAGGGCGACGTCCGGATAGCCGTCGTAGATGCGCTCCTCGCCCGTGGCCCCGGTGATCACCGGGAACATCACGACACGGAAGCGGTCGACGAGTCCCGCCCGCAGCAGGGACCGGCACAGGCTGAGGCTGCCGATCGTGCTGAGGAGCCCCGAGCCGGCCGACTTCATGGCACGGACCGCCTCGACCGCGTCGCCGCGCACGAGCGTGCAGTTGGCCCAGGCCAGCGGCTCCGCGAGAGAGGAGGAGAACACCACCTTGGGAGCGCGCGTGAGCTCGTCGACGGACGCCTCCTCCTCGGGCCTGAACTCATCCTGGCCACCCGGAACCTCGCCCGCCGCGAAGCCCGCCATCAGGCGGTAGGTGTTCGCTCCCATCAGGTAGGTGGCCTGGGGCTGCTCACCGAGCCACGCGAGGTACTCCGGGCCCTCAAGGCCCCAGAACCCGGGCCATCCCTCTCCCGACGCGTAGCCGTCGAGGGAGGTGATGAAGTCGACGAGAAGCTCCGACATGGCGGTGTCCTTTCCTCGGGATGTCACGGAGCCCGGACCGGCCGGGAGCCACACGCTCATCGGCCGCGCCGGGAGGAACCCGGAGAACGGCCCGGGCCAACCGTCACGCCAAGCCGCACCGAGCGGAACGCCGAGGGGGGGCTGAAACGCTCGGTCACCCTATCGGTGACCGGGTGCTCCAGCCCGCCCATTCCCCCTTCGCGCCCGTGGCCGTGCGACGCGTGAAAGGCGCCCTGAACCCGGCGCGGGCTCAGGGCGCCTTCCCTCCCTATCGGAGGAGGACGATCCCGCTGTTCTGGCGGTAGTGCCAGCCCGATCCCAGGGTGTTGCAGTGGATGGTGGACCATCCGTTGTTGCTCGCCTCGTTACCCGTGAGGGTGGTGCTCCGGCCGTCGCTGCTGTCGCAGTACGCCTTCACCTTGTAGATCTTCTGGGTGTTGCAGCGCACCCCGAAGTAGTTCGAGTCCGATCCCGGGACACAGTACGACGGGATCGCGGCGAGTGAGCCCGTCCGGGCCGGCGCGGTCGTCCGCCCTGCCGACGTCGCCGCGTCGGCGTAGGCGGCGGTGCCGCCCAGCGCGAGGACCGCGCTCCCCAGGACAACGCCGATCGTGGATGCGATGCGCATTGCGTACTCCTCGGATGTATCCGCCGGATGCCCCGGCTCGACTGGCGACAAGCCTTTCCAGGTCACCTGAGCGGAGCAATCTCCAGCACCCGTCCCGGACACCGGTCGCGGTGTCCGGCCTGGTCGGACCCCTGTCCGGGACACGCCCACCGGTGTCCGGTTCCCGGGTCGCGGACGTCCCTCAGGCGCGGTCGCCGCGGTGGTACACGGTGCGGCCTTCCTTGACCGTGCGGAGCACGGTGATCTTCCCGATCTCCTCCTCGCCGGCGGTGAGCGGGCTTCGGCTGAGGATGACGAGGTCGGCGAGCTTGCCCACGGCGATGGAGCCCTTGGTGGCCTCCTCGAAGTACTGGCGGGCGGCGTTCAGGGTGATCGCCTTGAGGGCGTCGGGCATCGACACCCGCTGGTCCTCGCCCAGGACGTGCCCGCTGCGGGTGACCCGCCGCACCTGGGCGGCCAGGATCGCCAGGGAGCTGGGCAGGGCGACCGGTGCGTCGTGGTGGGAGGTGTAGGCCAGGCCCCGCGCGAGGGCGGAGGCGGCGGGCGAGATCCGGGCCGCACGCTCCTCGCCCAGGACCGTCTTGCGGTACCAGTCTCCCCAGTAGAACGTGTGCATGGAGAAGAAGGACGGGATGACGCCCAGCTCCCGCATGGCCTCCAACTGGTCCTCCCGCGCGGTCTGGGCGTGGATCGCGACCGGACGCGCGTCCACCGGCCGGTGACGGGTGGTGGCGTGACGCACCGCCATGAGGAACTGGTCGATCGCCGCGTCCCCGTTGACGTGCGCCAGGATCTGCCAGCCGCGGCGGTACGCCCGTGCCACCCGGTCGATGACCGTCGCGTCCGGCAGCGCCGGGTATCCCCGGTACCCGGTGCCCGCACCCTTGGGAGACTCCAGGTAGGGCAGGGTGAGCCAGGCGGTGCGGCCCTGCGGGGAGCCGTCCAGGCCGAGCTTCACCCCGCCGATCCGCAGCCGGCCCCGGTACTCGGCGCCCACCGACACCGGCCGTTCGGCGAGGTCGCAGATCAGCGCGCTGTCCGGGTAGGCCACCACGTCGATCTTCAGCAGCCCGCGCCGGGCCGCCTCCTCCAGCAGGTCGAGGTCCGCGAGCGCCATGAGCCGCCCGTCCTGCGCGGTGGTGAACCCGAAGGCGGCCATCGCGTCCTGCCCGAGCACGAGCATCCGGATCCGTTCCTCCACATCGAACCCGGCCGCCGACAGGCCCCAGGCGGGCATGAACGCCGTCTCCTCCAGCACCCCGTTCGGTTCGTTGCCGCCCGGCCGTCGGCGGATCACCCCACCCGGCGGGTTCGGCGTGTTCTCGTCGTAGCCGAGCAGTTCCAGCGCCTTGCTGTTGACCGCGCCCAGGTGGCTGGACTGGTGGATGACCAGCACCGGCCGCTCCAGCGAGACCTCGTCCAGATCGTCGCGGGTGGGATGGTCGCCGCCCGCCAACTGGGCGTCGTCGTAGCCGAATCCGACGATCCAGTCCCAGCGCTGTCCCGTCTCGCCCGCCGCCCACTCCGCCAAGGCGGCTCGCAGGGCGGGGATGTCGTTCACCGTCCCGTCTGGCTCGGGCAGCAGGTTCGCGGCGGCGGCCTGGAAGCCGATCAGCGACAGGTGACTGTGGGCGTCGACGAAGCCGGGCAGCAGCGCGGCGCCCTCCAGGTCCACCATCACGGTGTCCTCATCGGCCAGATGGCGCAGGTCCGCAAGGTCCCCGACCGCGGCGATCCGCCCGTCCTTCACCGCGACCGCCTCCGCGGTGGAACGGAAGTCGTCCACCGTGACGACATCGCCGCCGAAGTAGATCGTGTCGACCCCGGGCAACGGACTGGTCTCCGCCATGTCTTCCTCCTCGGTTCCGGTGTACGGACGGGTGACCCGTCCAAGGCTGTCCCGACCACTACCGCACCGCACCGCGGGCGGCCCCATCAACGCACCGGTGTTCCGCCGCCCGGGGAAGGCCCCGGCAGCCCTCCGCCGTCGGACCGCGGACGACCGGACCGCGGACGACCGGACCGCGACCCTGCGGACGCGGACGTGGCACCCTGTCGGCTCGGCTGCGGCGTACACCGCCGACACACCGAAGCTTGACCCGTTGCTCCCGCCGCGCTCAAGGCCGCGCGAAGGCCGCCGACCAACACGCGCCATGCGCGGCCACTCGACGGCGCGCGGGCTGAACGCCCGCGACTTGACGGTCCGGAGGTTCCGGGCGGCATGCTGCTTCGCGTGGGTCTTCAGCCACCTCGCCCTCGGAGGCCGCCGTGGTCGCGGTGGTGTGCGCGGTGCCCTGCGAGCGGTGGGCACGCAGCTCGGTGAGCCGGCCGGCCACCCGGGCGTCGTGCGCCGCGAGCGCCCGCAGGACCCGCAGGACCCGCAGGACCCGCCAGATCGTGCGGAAGGAGCTCGCTTCGGTCCCGGCGTCGGCAGCGCGGCCCCGTCCCACGCTGACCGGAACGCCGTCCGGGACTGCTGGACGCGCTGAGAGCCGGCCGCCGCGCCGCCGGGATCACGCCCCGGGCGGAAGGGCCAGTTCGTAGCGGCTGAGCCACACCCCCGGGTGGCCGCCCGCCGGTACGTCCCCCCGGTGCACGAACCCCCGGCCCTCGTAGTACGCCCGCAACCGCTCGTTGTGCCGGACGCAGTCCAGGCGCAGCGCGTCGGCGCCCCGCTCCCGGGCCGACTCGCGGGCGCGGTCCAGGATCACCGCGCCGAGCCCCGGCACCCGGCGGCGCACCGCGAGCCGGTGCACGTACCCGGCGGTGCCGCCGAGCTCCGCCCACATCGGATCGGCCCAATCCAGGGTGAACGTGCCCGCGGGCTCGCCGTCGACGTCCACCAGCCAGGTCTCGCCGCGGGCGATCGCGCCGTCGACCCAGTGCGTGTCGAAGCGCGTCGGCCACTGCTGGACACCCTTCGCACCGAGCCAGGCCGCGGCCTCGTCCAGCACGCCAAGTACCTCGTGCGTGTGCTCACCGGCGGCGCGCCGGAAGGTCACACCATCTCTGTTCCAGTCGACCGTCATGATCCGGATTCTCGCAGCCGCCCCGCCGGCACCCCCGACCCGGCCCCGACCGGCCCGCCCTGCGCCGACCGGCGCCCAGCCTGCGCCGTCGATGGCCACCGCGGGGGTCCCGACAGCGATGGGCCGCGGATCGGCTCACCGGGCGGCCGCTCCGGTCACCTCCGGTGGGCGCGGCCGGGCCACCGTCAAAGCGCTGACGGGCAAACGCGTCCGGCTTCCCGTCCCTACCGTTCCTGACGTACCGGCGGCGGCCGGCCCGACCTGCTCCGCCGCACCGGCACAGCACCGGGCCGCCGTCCCGGGCCGGTGTCGTGCCGCCCCGCGGCCCTGCCACGAAGAGGAAGTCCTCCCATGTCCCGTTCCCCCCGCCCGACCGTCGTCCTCGTCCACGGCGCGTTCGCCGACGCATCCAGCTTCGCGCAGGTGATCCCCCGGCTCATCGACCGGGGCCTGGACGTGGTCGCGCCGGCGGTTCCCAACCGGAGCCTGCTCGGTGACGCCGCCTACATCGCCTCGCTCGTGCGGCAGATCCCCGGTCCCGTCGTCCTGGTGGGCCACTCCTACGGTGGCGCCGTCATCACCGTCGCCGGCACCGAGGACAACGTCAAGGCGCTGGTCTACCTGGCCGGCTACGCCCTGGAGGAGGGCGAGAGCCTCGGCGAACTGCAGGGCCGTTTCCCCGACTCCGGGCTTTCCACGGCCCTCGTCCACACCTCGTTCCCGCTCGATGGCGCGGCCGGCACCGGCACCGATGTGACGGTGCGGCCCGACCGGTTCCCGGCCATCTTCGCCGCCGACGTCGACCCCCGCCTCGCCGAGGTCCTGGCCGTCTCGCAGCGCCCGCTGGCGGCGCAGGCGTTCGCCGACGCGGCGCCGGCCGCCGCCTGGAAGACCAAGCCCTCCTGGGGCCTGGTCGCCTCCTCGGACCGCACCATCAACCCGGACGTCGAGCGCTACGGCTACCGGCGGGCCGGCATGACCACCGTCGAGGTCGACTCCTCCCACCTGGTGATGCTCTCCCACCCCCAGCGCGTCGCCGACCTGATCGAGGAGGCCGTCCGGGCCACCCGCGACTGAGGCCGGAAAACCCCACCGCCGGCTTCCCCTCGCCCGTCCGGCCGACGGACGCGGCCCTTCCTCACCCGAACCGGAGAACCATGAACTCCCCCATCTCACGCCGCGCCGTGACGGCGTCCCTCCTGGCCGGCGCCGCCGTGCTGGGCACCGCCGGAATCGCGTCCGCCGTGCCGGCCCCGGCGGCGGGCCGGCCCCACGGGCCCCACGAGCACCCGCAGGACCCCACCATCGTCCTGATCCACGGCGCCTTCGCCGACGCCTCCAGCTGGAACGGCGTGATCGGGCGCCTGCAGCGGCAGGGCCACCGCGTGCTGGCGCCGGCCCTGCCGCTGCGCGGACTCGCGAGCGACGCCGCCTACATCCGCAGCGTCCTCGACAGCCTCAGCGGCCCGATCGTGCTGGTGGGGCACTCCTACGGCGGCGCGGTCATCAGCCAGGCCGCGGCCGGCGCGGACCGGGTCAAGGCCCTGGTCTACATCGCCGCGTTCGTCCCCGAGGTCGGGGAGAGCGCGCTGCAGCTCACCGGCAAGTTCCCGGGCAGCACCCTGGGACAGGCCACCGCCACCCAGCACTACCCGCTGCCCGGCGGCGGCCAGGGCGACGAACTGGTCATCCGGCGGGACGTGTTCCGCCAGCAGTTCGCGGCCGGTGTCCCCGTCCGGACCGCCCAGGTGATGGCCGCGGGCCAGCGGCCGATCGCCCTGGCCGCGCTCCAGGAACCCGCGACCGCGGCGGCGTGGAAGACGATCCCCAGCTGGTACCTCGTCGCGACCGAGGACCGGAACATCCCGCCGGCCGCCGAGCGGTGGATGGCCACGCGGGCCCGCGCCCGCACCGTGACCGTCCGCGCGCCGCACGCCGTGTCCGTGAGCGACCCCGGCCCCGTCACCGACCTGGTCCTGAGCGCCGTTCGCTCCGTCCGCTCCGGCCGCTGACCCCGGACACGCCGCCCAGCCGTACGGCGGCGCGGCGGTGAAACGCCCCCGGCCAGGCCCTGAACCGGGCAGGCACCGTCCGCACCGGGCGGTGCCTGCCCACCGCCGGCCCCGTTGGGGCTCAGGCCCGGTCAGCCGTCTCGTCCAGGTTGAGCCGCCCCTGGACCAAGGTGCGTACCCCGCCGCCGACGCTCGCGAGCACACCTCGACCGGCTTGCCCACGGGCCTTCACCCGCATTCTGGCGAAGCCGAGTTCGGCGGTGCCCTGGACGACGTCGAACGCCAGCGACTCCTCGGGCCGCCCCTGGTGCGCGAGCCACCCCGCCACCGCCAGCGCGGCCGAGCCGGTGGCGGGGTCCTCCGCGCACACCGGCTCGGGAACGAAGACCCGGGTACGGACCTCGGGCAGCCGGGGAACGAACACCGCCACCCCGAAGACGTCGGCCAGTCCAGGGACCCGCTCGGCGAGCGCCGCGACCTCAAGCGGCAGGGCCCGGGCGGCTCGGAGATCAGCGGCACTCACCGGGAGGCAGACGAACCCGAGCCCAGCCGATGCCGGTCGCACCGGCCCCGCGGCCGCGTCCGGAGCGAGCCCCACCGCCTCGCACACGAGGTCCGGCGCGACGGGCGGACCCACCTGACAGAGCCGTTCCTCCAGGGCCGCGCTGTCCATTCCCGGTCCCACGCGCGCGCGGACGATCCCGCCGCGAGTGCGCATCGCGACCCAGCCGGGCGTGGCCAGACCCCGCTGCACCGCCACGACGGCCGCTCCCACGAGCGGATGACCCGCGAAGTCCAACTCCACGTAGGGAGTGAAGATCCGTACCTCCACCTCCCCGCCGTCACCGCGGCGCAGGAAGACGGTCTCCGGCATGGCCAGGCGGGCGGCCAGACGCTGCATCAGCGCGTCGTCACACGCGTCCTCACACAGGACCACACCGAGCGGCCCGCCGGTCAGGGGTTCACTTCCGAACACCTCTACCAGCTCAAACTCCATGCCGACCCCCACCAGATCCGTTCCAAGCCTCGGCGGCGCGGCTCGTCATCGCGGTTTCCTTCCGAACAGGCAACTCGGTTGTCATCGGCCGGGCCACTGCCTGTACCTGTCGTGGCCGGCGCCGGCGGACGTGCTGATCACTGGGCCGGCGGGGGCAGTTCGCGCAGGACGGCCGAGGCGAGTGCCGCGTCCAGGGCGCCGCCCGCGAGGTCGGCGACCGTGATCGCTCCGTCTGGCCGGTCGACGAACCTTCGAGCAGGGGACCGACGGGTGTGCCGCCGGACTCGGTGGAGCCGACGCACCCTATGAAACTGGACTATATATCCAGACTGGACCAAGCGTCCATTTCGAGTCACCCCTGGAGCGGCACCCGCCCGACCTCGCCCGCGACGTCCGCCCGCGCTGTGATCGGGCCGCGCGCTCGGCTTCGTAAGCGCAGGCCGGAGGGGGGCGGCTTGAGCTTCTCGTCCGCTTCGGCGGACGTCGAGTCGGACCAGCGTGCCAGTGAGGCCGCGCGGCACGGCCGCCAGCGGGGACGGGCGATGCGAACGAAGGGCGGTGACGCCGGCCTCGAACGCTCGGGCCGGCACGCCGCCGCGCCGGACGTGAACGGGGCCCCGGCCAGGCGGTGAGCGCCAGCGGGACCGGACTCAGGAGGCGGTGACGGGTTCGTCGTCGGTGGGCGCGGCGATGGTCACGGGGTCGCCGAACTCGGTGAAGGTGATCTTGTTGACGACGGGCCGGCCCCGAAGGGTCATCCGCTGCTCGAAGCGGAGCGTGCGGCCCTGGCCGTCGATCCACTGGTCGCAGTCGAAGGCGGCGACCTTGCCCTTCATCGAGCGGTAGACCTGCGGGTCGATGGCGGCGATCTGCTCCGCCTCAAGGCGGCCGGACAGGTGGTAGGCGGGGGTACCCGCGATGTCCTCCATGCCCTTGCGGCCCGAGGGACCGGTGGCCAGCAACAGCGCGGCGTACTTCGCGTAGTCCGCCTGGTCCTGGCCGGATCGCGGGGTCTTGAGCCAGGAGCTGCCCGGCTTCGTCAGGTCGCGGCTGTAGGCGGAGCCTTCGACGAGGACGATCTCCATGTGGATGGCGGTCTCCTCCCCGGGCGTGTCCACGGAGCGCAGTACCATCCGGCCGGTCATGGGCGCGTTGGGGTTGACCCGTCCCTTCATCCTGCTCGACTCCGCGCCGGCGATCTCACTGATCGTGGACATGATGGCGGAGTACGGCGCCCGCTTGGCGGCCAGGGCCTGCTCGGGGTCGAAGGCGCCCGGCACAGGGCTCGCAGGAGCCGTGCTCGTGGGATTCGTGCTCGTGGGGGCGCCGGTGGGCGCCGCGGTGGCGGAGGCACTCAGCGGGGTCGGGGAGGCGGTGGCCGCGGCCGTGCCGGCGCCGTCGTCCTTGCAACCGGTCAGAGCGGTGAGAGCGAGCGCCGCCGCTGCGGCGGTGAGCGCGATGGTGCGGCGCATGGGTCACGGGCTCCTCGGGTCCGAATGGTGCGACGATCTTGCCATATCAACTGACCGCACCTGCCTCGCCGCCTGGAGAAGCCGGCCTGTGGCACGGAGCGGCCGAGGCCACGCGCGCGACGCCGGCGTGGGCCCTCCCGCCGGGACGCATGCGCGGCCGCCAACAGGCGGTACGGCCATAGGCGGTACGCCGATACCCGGCTTGTGTAGGCTGCCGACCTATGAGACAGGATGCGGTGCGCGGCCACCTGGACGGACTGCTGCTGGCCGTGCTCGAACCCGGGCCCCTGCACGGCTACGCGATCATCACCTCCGTCCAGCAGCGCAGCGGCGGCGCGCTCGAACTGCGCACGGGCACGATCTATCCGGCGCTCAACCGGCTCGAACGCATCGGGCTGCTGCGCAGCAGCTGGCAGTCCGCCGGCGAACGGCGCAGGCGGTGTTACGAGCTGACCGAGGCCGGACGCCGGACCCTGGCCAACGAGCGGACGGCGTGGCAGGAGTTCACCACCGCCATCGGATCGGTCCTGAACCCCGTCCCGCCGCCCGGAGCCGCCACATGAGCGCCCTCACCCCGCGGACCGACCCCATCGAGGACTACGTCTCC
This sequence comes from Kitasatospora putterlickiae, assembly GCF_039527695.1. Taxonomy (NCBI): domain Bacteria; kingdom Bacillati; phylum Actinomycetota; class Actinomycetes; order Kitasatosporales; family Streptomycetaceae; genus Kitasatospora; species Kitasatospora putterlickiae. Next base: position 16,283 of record NZ_BAAAKJ010000042.1, on the reverse strand, counting down.
ACCCTGTCCGCCGCCGTGCACGGCCCGGCGCGCACCAAGGCGCGCATGGTGGCCGAGGTGCGTGAGGACCTCACCGACGCGGTGTCGCAGCGCACCCGGGCGGGGCTGACGTACCAGCGTGCCGCCGACCAGGCGGTGCGGGAGTTCGGGACCGCCGACGAACTCGTGACGAGCTGGCAGCACGAACTGACGATCGCCCAGGCCCGGCACACCGCGCGGGCCGTCGCGCTCACCGTGCCCTTCGTGATCGCCTGCTGGTACCTGGTCCGGCGGGCCGGCGGCGGGCAGGCCTGGGAAGTGCCGCGCACGGCCCAGTTGTTGGCCGTCCACCTGGCCGGCGTCTCGGCCGTCGCCGCGCTGCTCGCCGCCGTGGCCCTGGCGGCCACCGGCCCGCTCGCCCGCCGGCTGCCCACACCCGATCGGCTGCCGCTCGCCGTCGCGTGGGGCGCCACCGCCGCCAGCGCCTCCATGGCCGTCGCCACCCTCGCCCTCGCCGTCGCGGCCGCCCTGGGAACCGACTGGCCGCTGCTCGCCTTCGCCGGGGCCCTCGCCGCCGCCTCGCACGCCCTGGTGGCGGGCTCGGCCCGCTCCTGCCGACGGTGCGCCCGGCTGCCGGTCGTCCAGGCGCCGGGAGCCGGGGAGCACTGAGCGCGAGCGGAGACACGGAGTGCCCGGACCGCTTGCGCGCGGCGCGACGGCGTTCGGGGATCAGGCTCCGGTCGTGGAGCCGGGACGGACGATCATCAGGACGACCACGACGGCCCAGAGCAGGTTGAAGATCCCGGTGACCATGGCCAGCCGCGCCGCCGCGGACCGGGCCGCCTCCTCCGCCACCACACCGGCGGGCCGGGCGAGCAACCGCTCCTGAGCGGGCAGGATCGCCGTCAGCAACAGGGCCGCGGCGGTCGCCGTGAGAATGACCGAGGCGATGAGCCAGGCATCACCCAGCACGCCCATCCGAGCACCGGTGGCGAATCCGAAGACCGGCACGGCGAGGCCGACGACGGTGTACCCCCGGCAGATCCGGTGCAGCATCGCCGGGCCGGCGGGGGTGCGCTCCTCCCCGGCCGGATCGTCGTCCCCGGTCCGGGGTTTGACGAAGCGCGGGAACATCGACGCCGCCACCGTGATCGGGCCGATCGCGACGATCGACGCCAGCACGTGGACCGAGAGCAGCAGTTTGGTCACCGGGACCCCCATGAGTTGTCTGGCAACATGTTGGTTGCCAACTCATAGGTATCACGGATCGGTCTGCTTACGTAGGCTGCCTACCTGTTTTGGGCCTGCTCCCGCACCGGGGGCCGCGGTCAGAACACGTCGTGGTTGGTGAAGTGATGGCCGCAGCGGGCGGGGAAGACGCGGCGGCAGAGAAGGCCTCCGGTGGCGGGGGAGCCGGAGCCCAGGGTGAAGGATTCGCATTCGCAGAGGCGGCACGGGGTGCCTTCGGGTTCTCCGCCCAGGTCGACGCCCGCTTCGGAGATCCGGGACCACGCGGCGGCGAAGGCGTCGGCGACGCTGGTCGTGGCGTCGTCGACCACTTTGCGCTGCTCGTCGGTGAGCTTCCTTCCGCGGTCGGACATGGCTACCTCCCGGTGAGGACGGCCCCTCGTTCCACGGTCCTGCGGGCCGCGCGGGAATGCAAACGGGGCGTGTTCGGCCGGTCGCGCGGCGGATGCGGGTGCGCAGTACATCGGGAGGGCCGGTGTCGCGGTGTCCGAGGAGTTCCGGAGGACCGCCATGAGTACAGAGACCGTGCCGCTTCCACTGCTGAACCTGACGTTCGGAGTGCACGCGTTCAAGGCGTTGGCCCTGGCCACCGAGTTGGGGGTGTTCACCGAGTTGTCCGGCGGCACGACGAGCGTGGGCCGGTTCGCCGAGCGGCACGGCATCGAGGAGCGGCCCGCCGAACTGCTGCTCACCGCGTGCACCGCGCTCGGGCTGCTGCGGCGCGACGACGCGGGGACGTACCGGAACACGGACCTGTCCGAGGAGTTCCTGGTGCGCGGCAAGCCGTACTACTTCGGGGGCTGGGTGGCGGTCGTCGACCAGCACGAGTACCCGGCCTACCTCAGGCTGGCGGACTCCCTGCGCGGTAACCACCCCGTCAGCTGGGATCCCGTGCGCCAGGAGTCGCTGTTCGCGCCGGACGACCCGGTGATGCTGGAGCACTTCTGGGAGGGCATGCACGCGCTGTCCGCGTTCACCGCCCGCCGGCTCGCCGAGTCCCTGGACTTCACGGCGATCCGCCGCGTCCTGGACGTGGGCGGCGGCGGGGGCGCGTTCGCCGTCGAGCTGTGCCGGCACCACCCCGCGCTGCGGGTCACCGTCTTCGACCTGCCGTTCGTCTGCGAGCTCACCGCCCCCCGCATCGGCGCGGCCGGCCTGGAGAAGCGGATCGACCTCGCCGGCGGGGACTTCTTCACCGACCCGCTCCCCGGCGGCCACGACACCGTGCTGCTCTCCAACATCCTGCACGACTGGGGCGAGCGGGACGCCCGGCGGATCCTGGCCGCCTGCGCCGAGGCGCTGCCCGACAACGGCCTGCTGGTCATCTGCGAGTCGTTCGTCGCCGACGACAAGCGCGGCCCCCGGCCGGCCGCCCTCATGAGCCTGAACATGCTGGTGGAGACCTGGGGCCGCAACTACACGGTGGCCGAGTACACCGCGTGGCTGCGGGAGCGGGGCCTGGTGACGGAGCGTGTGCTGTCCCTGGACGGGGCGCCCACGACCGGCGCGCTCGTGGCACGCAAGGTCCCGACACGAAGGAACCACCCATGACCACGTCCCCGGTCCGGGCCCTGGAGGAGCTGGAGGACCTGACGCCCGTGCTCTTCGGGCACGCCGCCTTCCAGTACCTCAACGCAGGCTGCGAGCTGGGCCTGTTCGACCTGCTGCACGACACCCCGGACCTCACCAAGGAGCACGTGGGCCGGGAGCTGGCACTGGCCGCGCGCGCCACCGACATCCTGCTGCTCGGCACCACCGCGCTGGGCCTGACGACCGTCCGCGAGGACGGCCGCTACCGCGACGCCCCCGTCATCGAGCACCTCTTCACCGACGGCCGGTGGCCGCGCTTCACCAGCGTGGTGGCGTTCGAGGCGCACATCGTCTACGAGGCCCAGGCCGACTTCACCGCGTCCTTGCGCGAGAACGGCAACGTCGGGCTGCGCCGGATCCGCGGCACCGGCCGCGACCTGTACCACCGGCTCGCCGAGAACCCGGAACTCGAACGGGTCTTCTACCGCTACATGCGCGCCTGGTCGGAACTGTCCAACCCGCTGCTGCTCGCCCACGGCGGCTTCGCGGCGGCCGGGTCGGTGCTCGACGTGGGCGGCGGCGACGCGGTGAACGCCATCGCGCTCGCCCGTACCCACCCCCACCTGCGGATCACCATCCTGGAGCTTCCCGCCACCACGCCCCTCGCGCGCCGGCGGATCGAGGACAGCGGACTCGCCGACCGGATCACCGTGCACGAGGGCGACATGTTCCAGGACCCCTTCCCGGCGGCGGACCGGGTGCTGTTCGCCCACCAACTGGTCATCTGGGACGCCCACGAGAACCTCGCCCTGCTCCAGCAGGCCCACAAGGCCCTGCCCGAGGGCGGCCAGGTGGTCGTCTTCAGCTCCTTCTCCGACGACCGGGGCGACGGCCCGCTCATGGCCGCGCTGGACAGCGTCTACTTCGCCTCGCTGCCCGCCCGCGGCGGCATGATCCACCCCTGGTACCGGTACGAGCAGTGGCTGACCGAGGCCGGTTTCGACCCGACCGGCATCACCCGCACCGTGGCCGCCTCCTGGACGCCGCACGGCATCGTCACCGCCGTCAAGTAGCCCGCGTCATCCGTCGACGCCCCGCCGGCACCCGTCGAGCCCCGCCGACACCCGTCGCCACCCCGTCGCCCCCCGTCGATCCACTCCCCCACCCGGAGGTGCCCATGACGGCCGTCTACCCCGCGGAGCCCTGGCGGATCAAAATGGTCGAACCGCTGCGCACCACCACCCGCGAGGAACGCGAGCGCGCCCTGCGCGCGGCCGGCTACAACCCCTGCCTGCTGCGTGCCGAGGACGTCTACATCGACCTGTTCACCGACTCCGGCACCAACGCCATGTCCGACCTGCAGTGGTCCGCCATGATGCGCGGCGACGAGTCGTACTGCGGGGCCGCCAGCTTCTACCGGATGCGGGACGCCGTGCGCGCCCACTGCGGCTACGAGCACGTCATCCCCGTCCACCAGGGCCGCGGCGCGGAGAACCTGCTCTCCCGGATGCTCATCCACCCCGGCCACCACGTCCCCGGCAACATGTACTTCACCACCACCCGCGCCCACCAGGAACTCAACGGCAGCACCTTCCACGACGTCATCGTCGACGCCGCCCACGACCCCGCCGACGAGAGCCCGTTCAAGGGCGACGTCGACCTGGCCAAGCTGGAGAAGCTGATCGGGGAGGTCGGCGCCGACGCCATCCCGTACGTGTGCGTCGGGGCGCCGGTGAACATGGCCGGCGGCCAGCCCATCAGCATGGACTGCCTCGCCCGCGTCCGCGAACTCACCGCCCACCACGGCATCATGGTGGTCCTGGACGCGGCCCGCGCCGTGGAGAACGCCTACTTCGTCCAGCAGCGGGAACCCGGCTGGAGCCAGCGCACCATCGCCGACATCCTGCACGCGATGTGCGACCTGACCGACGGCGCCACGATGTCCGCGAAGAAGGACAGCTTCGCCAACATCGGCGGCTGGCTGGGCCTGCGCGACGCCGACCAGGCCGAGCAGGCGCGCGGTCTGGTGGTCCTCTACGAGGGCATGCACACCTACGGCGGCATGGCCGGCCGCGACATGGAGGCCATCGCCCAGGGCATCGTCGAATCGGTCCAGGAGGACGGCATCCGCGCCCGCGTCGCCCAGGTCGCTTACCTGGGCCAGCGCCTCATCGACGCCGGCGTCCCCGTGGTGCGCCCCATCGGCGGCCACTGCGTCTGCCTGGACGCGGCCGCCATCCTCGCCCACATCCCGCAACGTCTCTTCCCCGCCCAGACCCTGCTCGCCGAGCTCTACCTCCACGCGGGCGTTCGTGGTGTCGAACGCGGCATCGTCTCCGCCGGCCGCGACCCGGTGACCGGCGAGAACCGCGCCCCGGCCCTGGAACTCGTCCGCCTCGCCATCCCCCGCCGCGTCTACACCCGCGCCCACCTCGACGCCGTCGCGGACGCCGTCACCGACCTCCACCGCGAACGCCGCGCCATCACCCACGGCCTGCGCTTCACCTACGAGCCGCGCCACCTGCGCTTCTTCCAGGCCCGCTACGAACCCGTCCCGGCCGGCTGACCCGGCACACCCGCGCCGATCCGGGCCGCGGCACCACCGCCCCCGCGGTGCGGGCCGGGGCGGTGGGCCGGGCGGCGGAGGGTCAGCTCACGCAGGTCACGATGACGACCCAGTAGCCGGGCGCGATCACCTCGTTCTCCTGGGCGCACTGGTCGTCGGTGTACCCGGCGGCGTGGGCGGCGGCCCAGGCGTGAGGGGCGGCGTACGTCGGGTTGGTGCCGTAGGCCTTGAAATACCTGATCGTGGCGGCCTGGGCACCGCTGGCGGTGCCGGCGAGGCCGAGCAGGGCCGCCGTGGTGAGGGTGACGGCGGCGATGCGACGGGGAAGCGAACCCATGGCTGTTCTCCACATTCTCTGATGGATCGCGTGGATGTCAGACGCACGTGCGGTGGCACGGCAAGCAGGGACTGTAGCAACCGGGGTGAACAGCCGACAGATGCCGGACGACCGAGGTCGACCAGGGTCAGGAGCATCCACCGACATCTCCGGATTTAAAGGGCCGTCACATCCTTTTTATACCTTGCTACCGTTGCGCCCGGCGCCAGTTGAAACTCGAAGCTCGAAAATCGAGGATCGAACTCGAAAAACGAACGGAGAAATCGGGGAAATGTTCACGCTGGAGGAAATACCGGAATCCCGTATCGCCTACCTGCGGCGCACCGGCCCGTACGGCGCCGGAAACGGGATCCAGATGGAGCGGCTCAAGGCCTGGGCGAGCGCGCAGCGGTGGCCGTCGGCCGACACCGCCGTCCTGGGCATCGCCCACGACGACCCCGCCCGCACCCCGGCCGACGTCTGCCGCTACGACACCTGCCTCGTCGTGCCGGACGACGCCGACATCCGGGGCCCCGGGATCCGGGAGACCCGCCTCGCCGGCGGACGCTACGCCGTCCTCACCGTCGCCCACACCTCCGAGGCCCTGGAACGGGCCTGGAGCGGCCTGTTCGACGGCCTCGCCGACCGCGACCTCGCGTTCGACGCGACCCGCCCCGTGCTCGAACGGTACCGCCCCGTGCTTCTCGCCCAGCACCTGTGCGAGATCTGCGTCCCGGTCCACTGACCCTTCCGGTGCCGCGCGGGGAACGCGGTCACGTTCCCCGCGCGGCACGACCGGTGTCAGTACATGTCGCTCTGCCGGGCGAAGAGATCCGAGTCGTGAATGACTTTCGGTGAGGTTCGGCGCGATCGCGGGATCGCGCCATTCCGAGGCGGAGCGCGTGGTGTGAGGGGGGTGTGCGAAGTAGGGTCCGCTCCCCCGGACGAGCCGTATGGCCGTCGGCGGTTCGGCGGGGAGCGCCGCGCGGGAGGGGCCGGATGGGCCGCCCTGACGGGGCCGGGCCGTTCAAACCGGCGTGCGGGAGCCCGTGCGCGGACTTCGCGCGATACCGGGCGCCAGATCCCCGGCCTTGGCAGGGATCATCGCGTCGGTGGACGCTCTGTGCGCAGCCGATCTTCGGTTGATCCGTCCAACAGCCTTTTGGAGGGCCATCCATGTCGTTCCCGCGTGCTCGCGTCGCCGTCGCCGCCCTGCTCGTCGCCGGCGCCACCGCGCTGGCCGGTCCCGCCCAGGCCGCCGGCGGCCACCGCGCCCTGAGCCACTTCGACGACGGCAGCTTCGAGACGCCCAAGGCCCCGGCCAACTCCTTCACCGGAGTGGCCGCCGGTCAGGCCATCGGGCCGTGGACCGTCACCGCCGGCAGCGTCGACCTGATCGGCGCCGGCTTCTGGCAGGCCGCCGAGGGCGACCAGTCGCTGGACCTCAACGGCGGCAACGCCGGCACCGTCGCGCAGAGCTTCACCACCGTCCCCGGCACCACCTACTCCGTCACCTACGCGCTGGCCGGCAACCCCGGGGGCGGGCCGGCCCTGCGGACCGGCCGGACGCTGATCGACGGCCAGAACTTCCAGGACTTCTCCTTCGACGTCACGGGGAAGACCAGGACCGCCATGGGCTACGTGGGGCGGCAGTTCACCTTCGTCGCGCAGAACACGTCCACCACGCTGAGCTTCGTCAGCACGGTCGTCGGGGCGTACGGCCCGGTCATCGACAACGTCCAGGTGAAGGAGTGCGTCTGCTGCGGGTGACCGGCCGCCGGGGTCCGCGCCCGGGCTACCGGACGGTGTCGCCGGGCTCGCGCGCCACCGTCCAGGTGCCGCCGTCCAGGGCGTAGACCGGCGGCCTGGTCCGCACCCACACATGGGCGAACGGCATGTCGTACGCACCGGACCCGCCGATCACCACCACGTCGCCCGGCCCCGCGTCCGCCGGGCCGGCGCCCGGTCCGGGCTCGGGTGCGCGCTCTGGCTCGGGCTCGGGGGCCAGCAGCCCCTTGGTCTCGGGGGCGGGCGGGGCGAGCGGGATCTCCACGGTCGGTTCGACGACCGGGGCGG
>NZ_BAAAKJ010000042.1:6986-8401 GCF_039527695.1 Kitasatospora putterlickiae | reverse complement strand
GGTCGTCCGGCGCGGCCGGGAACCCGATCGGGTGCGGCCGGCTCTTGACCGTGCGGGCGAGGTTCGTCCCGCCGTCCAGCACCAGCAGGTCCCTTCCGTCACGGGACTTGCGGACCGCCACCCGGCAGACCAGCGCTCCGTGCTCCTCCACCATGGAGCGCCCCGGCTCGATCAGCAGGTCCACCCCGCCCGGGTCGAGACCGGCCTGCCGGCACCCGGTCGCGACGGCCTCCGCGTACACCTCCCACCCGCGGTCGGGCACCCCGCGCGGCGGGAAGCCCCCGCCGACGTCCACCCGCAGCCGGCCTCCGGCCTCCTTGGCGAGTTCCCGCAGCACGTCCGCCCAGGCCACCAGCGCCTCGCGGTACGCCTCCGGGCCGGACAGCGTCCCGACGCCGGCGTGCACGCCCCAGACCGGCAGGCCGGCCCGGCGCAGCAGCTCCCGCGCCCGCGCCACCTCGGCCGGCGGCAACCCGAAGCGCGACCACTCGCCGTCGCCGCCCCGCGTCGCGAGCCGCAGCCCCACCGGGGGCGGGCCGTCGGGCAGTTCGGCGAGCCGGATCAGCTCGGTGAGCTCGGTCAGCGAGTCGACGTGCACCGGCACGCCGAGCGCGGCCGCCCGGGCCAGCTCCGCCGGGCTCTTCACCGGCCCGTCGAAGACGATCCGCCCCGGTGCGAAGCCGTCCGCGAGCGCCAGGGACAGTTCCTCCCCCGACACCACCTCCGCCGATCCGCCGAGCGCCGCCAGCCGGCGCGTCACGGCCGCCAGCGGGTTGCTCTTGTACGAGTACGCCACCGTCAGATGCGCGAACTCCCGGCGCCAGACGCGTTCCATCTCCCGGTAGCCCTCACCGAGCGCCTCCAGGTCGAACAGGTAGAACGGCGTCGCGTGATGCTCCGCCACCTCCAGTGCCCCAGCCCGCAAACGATCACTCAGCACGGCGTGCGCCACCTCCCGGCAGGGTTCGTACGGCCGCGAAGCACGATAGGCCAATCCGTCCGGCCTGTCAGTGCCGCGTCAGGACTGCCGCCGGGTGCGTGGGCTAGCGTGGGCGCACATGACGCACACCGGGATCGAGATCACGGCGGAGCTGGTCCGGGACTTGCTGCGGGAGCAGCATCCCGACCTGGCCGATCGGCCTGTTCGGCTCGGCGCGCGGGGGTGGGACAACCAGCTGTGGCGGCTGGGCGGGGACCTCGCCGTCCGGCTGCCGTGGGCGACGTCGTCCGCGGACGGGCTGCTGCGCACGGAGCACTCGTGGGTTCCCGGGCTCGCGTCGGGCCTTCCGCTGCCGGTTCCCGTTCCGCAGCGCCTCGGCGAGCCCTCCGAGCGGTTCCCACGGCCGTGGATCGTCACCACCTGGGTGCCGGGGACACCCGCCGACCGGGCTCCCGCCACGCGCGCCGGGGCGGGG
>NZ_BAAAKJ010000042.1:1546-6979 GCF_039527695.1 Kitasatospora putterlickiae | reverse complement strand
GCCCCGCGCGCCCGGGCGGCGGCCGACGGGCTGGCCACGTTCCTGACCGCTCTGCACCGGCCCGCACCGGCGGGCGCGCCGAGCAGCCGTGACCGCCGCGGCGGACCGCTGGCCGCCCACGCCGAAGGGTTCGCCCGGGTGCTGGCCTCGGCCGTCGGCCTGGGGCTGGTCCCCGACCCGGACGCCGTCCGCGCGCTCTGGGAGGACGCCGTCACCGCGCCCGCGTGGGCGGGCCCTCCGCTGTGGCTGCACGCGGACCTGCATCCGGCCAACGTCCTCACGGCGGACGGCGCCTTCTGCGGGGTGATCGACTTCGGCGACCTCTGCGCGGGCGATCCGGCCTACGACCTCGCCGCCGCGTGGACGCTGCTGCCGGACGGCGCCGCCGACCGCTTCCACCGCGTCTACCGGCCGGCGGCGGACGCGGCGACCCGGCGCCGCGCCCGTGGCTGGGCGGTGCTGAAGTGCCTCTCCTGCCTGCTCATCGGCGAGGCGGGAGTGCACGGCCGTCCCGGCGGCAAGCCCACCTGGGGCCCGCCCGCGCGGGCCGCGCTGCGGCGGCTCACCGCGACGGCCCACCGGGCCGGCTGAGGCCCCGGATGTCGCATGGCGGTTCCACCGTCCGGAGGGCGCCCGGCCGATGCGCCGGGCGCCCTCCGGGGCCGCCGGTCTACTCCTCGTCGATCGGGCGTACGAACTCCAGCGTCCAGGTCTGCTGGAATTCGGGCTTAGGCTCGACGAGCTCGATCTGCTGCCCGCGGTAACCCGCGTTGAAGGCGAGACCCTTTTCCGAGAGGATCTTGACCCCGCCCAGTACGGCCTCGAAGGTGAACTTCGACCATTCCGGGCGGGGAACGCTGTTGACGAAGAGCTTTTCCTCGGCGATCACCAGAGCGGCGGACTCGTGCACGGCGAGCCGGACGACGTAGGGCGCGCCCGGGACCGGCTCGGTGGGCTCGATGACCCACTCCTGCTCGATCGGGAGGGGGTTGACGCGGTCGACGATGACGGGCGCACCGTACTTGACGGCGAACTCGGTCGCCGTCACCAGCGCGCCGGGGCCGATGATGTGAGCGTGGATCTTGTAGACGCCGGGCCTGACCGGAATCGGGGGCATGGCTCTCCCTCTGCTTTCGGTGTGAATTCCTGAGGCTGGTCCGTTTGCCCGCCAACTCCATCACAGAAGCGGAGATCGCGCACGAGGCCGCCTGGCCGGAGTTCAGCATGGCGCGAAATATTCGACCTCGCTCGCGATATCACCGACCGGGAATTCGGACGGACATTCTACGGCCGGGGGATATTTCGATTTCAGCGGTCACCGGGGACCGGTCAGCGGCAGGTGGGGCGGTACGGGAGGGTGGGGAGCAGGCGGGACCACTCGGCGCGGGGCAGGGGTGGGCGCAGGACGGTGCAGGCGGCGGTGGCGGCGGTGGCGGGGTCGAGGGTCCACACGGGGGCCGCGCCGTCCTCGCCCGCCGTGAGGGCGCGGCCGTCGGGCAGGAAGGCGAGCGCGTTCAGCGGCCCGCCCGGGCCGGTGACGGTGGCGAGCGGGTCTGGGGAGGCCGGGTCCCAGAGGCGGAGGGCGCCGTCGTGGCCGACGGCGGCGAGGGAGCGGCCGTCGGGGGTGAAGGCGAGCGCGTGGACGGTGTCGGCGCCGACCGTGCGCTCGGCGGCGCCCACGAGGTCGCCGGTCGCGGCGTCCCAGACGCGGACCAGGCGGTCGTTGCCGGCGGTGGCGACGCGCCGGCCGTCGGGGCTGGCCACGATCCGGCGGATGTGGTCGCCGTGCTCCATCCCGCTCCTGCGGGCGGTGGCCGCCGGGTCGCGGACGTCCAGGAGGTGCACGAGCGTCGTGTCGTAGGCGAAGGCGAGTTCGGGCCGCTCTCCGACGAACGCAACGGTGTTCACCTCGACCCGCTCCTTGTGCCACCGCGGCCGCGGCGGTGAGCCGTCCGGCGGGCCGGCCAGGACGCGGCCGTCGGCGGTGCCCGCGGCCAGCAGCGAGCCGTCCGGGCTGAGGGCGAGGGCGGTCGGGCGGGCGCCGAGGTCGGTGGCGGCCAGGTCCCCGCCGTCGGAGCCGCGCCGGATCCGCAGGGCGCCCTCCGCGGTCGCGGTCACCCAGGTACGGGCGTCGCGGTCGAGCGCCAGGCCGGTGACGGCGTGTCCGGTCGGCGCGGTGGCCGTGACGAGGCGGGGGGTGCGGCCGGTGACGTCCCACAGCGCGGTGCGGCCGTCGGCGGTGCCGACCACGGCCCGGGGGCCGGCCGCGGCCACGGCGGTGACGGCCGGGCGGTCCGGGCCGGGTGCCAGGTCGGTGCCGCGCCGCAGGTCCCACAGCAGCACGGCGCCGGGCGGGGAGCTGATCCCGGCGGAGGTGACGACCGTGCGGTTGTCACCGCCCACGGCGACGCCGAGCACGAAGGTCGGGTGGCCGCGCAGTTCCGCGGTGACCCGCCCGGTGGGCAGGTCCCAGGCCCTGGCGGTCTGGTCGGCCCCGGCGGAGACCAGGGTGGCGCCGTCGGGGGTGAGGGCGAGGGCGTTGACGGAGCCGAGGTGACGCTGCGGCAGGTCCTGGGAGGGCTGGTCAGGTGGCCCGACGCCCGCCGGTCCCGCGGGCGGGCGCCACAGTCGGATGCCGCCCTGTTCGCCGCCGACCGCCAGCAGCAGGCCGATNGCAGCCGGCCGTCGGCGGCGAAGGCCAGTGAGCGCGGCAGCGGCATCCGCCCGGAGAGCAGCACCGGGGCGCCGCCGTCCGGCCGCGGCGGGGCGTCCAGGTCCCGCACCAGAACCGAGCCGTCGGTGTCGGCCGAGGCCAGCCGGTGTCCGTCGCCGAAGCCGAGGCCCTGGATCGCGCCGGTGTGGTCCAGCAGCGTCCGGACCGGCGGGGCGGCGCCCGCGCCGGTCCGCCAGATCCAGACCCGGCCGGGCAGGGCGGCGTCCGCGCTGCCCGCCGCGAGCAGCGTGCCGTCCCGGCTGAACGCCACCCGTTTGGCGACGGAGGTGTTCCCGGTAGTGCTCATCGGCATCACCGGGGAGGGCAGGGGCGTGCGGTCGGCGACCCGCCAGAGCAGGACCCGGTGCGCCGGGTCGCGGGTGAGCACGGCGGCCAGCAGGGTGCCGTCCGGGCTGAACTCGACGTCCTGGACGGGGAACCCCACCTCGTGGTCCAGCAGTTCGGCGACCATCGTGGTGGTGGCGGTGTCCCACAGGGCGATCTGGCCCTGCGAGTCGCCGGTGGCGACCAGACGGCGGTCGGGGCTGAGCGCGAGGGCGTTGACACCGTAGGCGAAGCCCGGGATCCGGCCGGCCAGGTACTGGGCCTGGGTGTCCAGCACCGCGTCCTCGGCCGGGCGGCGCAGCCGCGGCAGGTCCGCGGGCGCGGCGCGCCGGGCCTCGACGGACTGCAACAGCGCCGCGTAGGGATCGTGGCCCGCGTTCCGCTGCGCGCCGGAGACGAGCGCGTGCACCAGGTTCTCGCGACTCGCGGTGGCCGCCGCGTTCCGCTGCTGCCATGCCAGCGCCCCGGCCAGCAGCGCGCAGACCAGCAGGGCGCCGAGCGCGGCCACCAGCCCGCGCAGGGTCCGCACCCGGCGCCGCTCGGCGCGCCGCTCCTGCCGGGCCCGGGCCTCGGCCGCCTCCAGGAACTCCCGTTCGTCGGGCGTGAGGACGGGCCCGGCGGCGGGTCCGGGCAGCGCCCACCGCCGGGCGAGCTCCAGACGGCTGCCCCGGTAGAGCAGTGCCTCCTCGCGCCCGGACGCGCTCCAGTGCTCGGCGTCCTGGGTGAGCTGCTGCTGCAGCCGCAGGCCGGCCCCGGCCTCCTCGATCCACTCCCCCAGGCGCGGCCAGGCGCGCAGCAGCGCCTCGTGGCTGAGCGCCACGCCGGTGGCGTCCAGGGTGATCAGCCGGTCGGCGGCGAAGGAGGCCAGCACGCGGTCGAGCCGCCCCGGGTCGCTGTCGGCGGCGGCCAGCGCGGAGCGTTCGGCGCGGCGGCGCACCACCTGGCCGTCGGGGCCGACGTGGACCAGGCGCAGCAGCAGCCGGCGGGCGGTGGCCCTGGCCTCCTCGTCCAGCCGTGACCAGGCGCGCTCGGCGGTCAGCGCGACGGAGCCGTGCAGCCCGCCGATCGTCCGGTAGCCGTCCAGGGTGAGGGAGCGGGTGGCGCGCTGCTGCCAGACGGCCCGCAGGGTGTGCGCGAGCAGGGGCAGCGCGCCCGGGTCGTAGGCGCGTTCGGGGTGGCCGGGGTCCAGGCCGAGGTCGGCGGTCAGCAGGTCCAGCAGGCCCGGTTCGAGGTCGAGGCCGGCGGTGCGGGCCGGGGCGGTGATCGCGGCGCGCAGTTCGCCGGCCGTCATCGGGCCGAGGGCGAGCTGCCCGCGCCGCACGGCGCGCAGCAGGCCGTCATGGGCCAGGCAGTGGCCGTAGAGGTCGGCGCGCAGGCCGAGCACGACCAGTCGGCCGCCGTCCGGTCCGGCCTCGTGACAGAGCCGGTCGAGGAAGGCGCGCCGCTCGTCGGCGTCGGGGCACAGGGTGAACAGCTCCTCGGCCTGGTCGACGATCCAGACCGGGGTGGCCGGCCGCGCGGCGAGGGCGGCGAGCCGCGCCAGGGGTTCGGCCCCCGGGGTCAGGACCTCGGCCGTCACCGGGCCGGGGCCCGCGAGGGAGCCGCGCCGCAGGGCGGGGACGAGGCCCGCGCAGAGCAGGGAGGACTTGCCGGCGCCGGAGGGTCCGACGACGAGCACCGGGCCGCCGCGGTCGCTCGCGCGCTCGCCCAGCAGGCCGAGCAGTTCGGCCCGGGCCCGGTCACGGCCGTGGAACCAGCGCTCGTCCTTCGCCTTGAACGAGGCGAGGCCCGGGTAGGGGCACTGGCCCCGGGTGGCCAGCTCGACCAGGGCGCCGCGCGCCCGCAGGGCGGTGTCGCAGGCGTGCGCGAAGTCGGTGGTGGCGGGCTTGGCGCCGGTCTCCACCTTGCTGATGTGGCTGCGGTCGTAGTGCACCAGGGCGGCCAGGTCGGTCAGCGAGAGGCGTTGGGCCTGGCGTAGGGCCCGCAGGGCGGCGCCGAATCCCGGCTCGTCGGCGCTCCCGGGCGGGTCCGCGCGGCGCGGGTTCCTCCCGTTCGCCGTCCGCCGCCCGCCGTGCTCCGCGTCCATCCGCCACCCCCGGCCCGATCGCTCGTGTCCCGACCGGTCAACGAGCCGGCCGACGGTGCGTCACGGGTCCCGGGCCGCGGGTCGAAGCGGCAGGTCAGAGGTGTTGTCGAGGTGTCGGCGGCGGGCGACAACAGACACCCGGAGCAGGACCGGCCGCCGCTGGGCCAAGCTCTCATCAGGCCCGGCGACGAGGCGGCGCACCACTGGTCGCGGCACCGCTCGCACCGCCCGGCCGACGCTCCGTCACCACCTCCCCCCCTTCCCAGCAGAGGAGAACACCACCATGTCG
>NZ_BAAAKJ010000042.1:0-1431 GCF_039527695.1 Kitasatospora putterlickiae | reverse complement strand
CGGCCGCGCTCGGCCCGGTCACGCCCGCCGGGGCGGCCGGCACCGGGCCGGGCGCCTACACCGTGCGCGGCTTCGACAGCTCCCACCACAGCCACGGGACGAAGACCGGCGAGAAGGCCTTCGACTGGCCCGCCGTGGCACGCGGCGGCCAGTCCTTCGTCTACCTCAAGGCCACCGAGGGCCTCACCTACGACGACGGCTGGTTCGGCCGCGACCTCGCCGGCGCCCGCTCGGTGGACCTCGTCCGCGGCGCCTACCACTTCTTCAAGCCCGACAAGGACGGCGCCGCGCAGGCCGACCACTTCGTCGACGTCCTGCGCCGCGAGGGCTTCACCGGCTCGAAGCCCGGCGAACTGCCGCCGGCGCTGGACCTGGAGGAGTGCGGCACGGACGGCCGGATCCCGCTCGCCCAGGTCACGGCCTTCCTGCGGCGCGTCGAGCAGGCGACCGGCACCGCGCCGGTCGTCTACACCCGGCGCAACATCGTCGACGACTGCCTCGGCGGCACGAAGGACCTCGCCGGCTACCGGGCCTGGCTCGCCCGCTACGCCACCGCCGAGCCCCAGCCGCTGCCCGGCGCCGCCGGCTGGGAGTTCTGGCAGTACAGCAAGCGGGCCGAGGTGCCCGGCACGGCCGGGCAGCCGATGGACGCCGACGTGTTCCACGGCGACCTCGCCGCGCTGCGCCGCCTCGCCCACCTGGGCTGATACCCCCGATCCGACCACCAGCAGCCGACAGACCACCACCCAACCGACCCATACCGACCGAACAGACACCACATCAGAAAGGCAGGAACCCCTCATGAACCGCTTCCACCGCTGGAGCGTCCCCGCCCTCGCCGCCACCGCCCTGCTCGGCTCCCTCACCCTCGCCGGTCCCGCCGCCGCGACCGCGCCCCTCGACGGCGAGGCCGTGGCCTCCGCCGCCCTGGAGCCGGGCGCGCGGGCCGGCGCGGCGAAGATCAGCCGGGCCGAGGAGATCCGCCGCGCCCGGCTGTGGCTGACCGCCAACGGCGGCAAGCCGGTCCCGTACTCCCAGCACAGGAACTGGAAGGACGGCTACCGCCAGGACTGCTCGGGCTTCGTCTCGATGGCGCTCAAGCTCCCCAAGCCCGGGGCGAACACCGTCTCGCTGAAGAACGACGGCTGGACCAAGCCCATCAAGATGTCCGAGCTGCGCCAGGGCGACCTGATCATCAAGGCGAACAGCAAGGACCCGAACCACCGTCACGTCGTGATCTTCGACAAGTGGGAGAACGGCAAGAAGTCCTACCTCTCCTACGAGCAGGCCGGCCACGTCGGCACCAGGCACGCCTCCCACGGCTACGGCCTGAAGTCCGGTGACGGCTACCACGCCTACCGCCCCGTCAACCTCACCGACTGACCGCGTCCCCGCGTCCGCCGCGGCCCCGGCACCCGCCGGGGACCGCGC
>NZ_BAAAKJ010000041.1:2537-5245 GCF_039527695.1 Kitasatospora putterlickiae | reverse complement strand
GGCGGCCAGCGCGGGCGCCGAGGTCCCGTACTGCAGCACCTCGTACAACGGCGGGCCGCCCGCCACCGGCCGCTCCAGCGCCGGCACCAGCCGGGACCCGAACCGCCCCGCGTGGGTGAAACCGTCCCAGCCGACGTGGCTCGCCGCCCCGACCGCCGCCGAGAACGCGAACCATCCGAGGTCCGCGCCCGACGGCAGCCCCCGCCCGGCCCGGCGGGCCGTCAGCGCCTCGGCGGCGCCCGCCCACCGGCCGGGCAGCAGCGCGACCAGCGGTCCGCGCACCAACCCGTGCCACCCGGCCACCAGAGCGGCCGCGATCGCCACGTCCACCGTCGGCACCGCCCACCAGCGGTGCGTCACCCCGCCGTGGCGGTACACCCCGGGCAGCAGCGACTCGGCGAAGAACGGCACGTCGGGCGCCAACGACCCGGCGACCAGCGCCGACGCGACCAACGGCCCACGCTCCCCCGCCGCACGCAACAACGGCAACACGGCGGCCGGATGGCTCAAGGTGAACGGCATGCCCTCATCCTGCCCCACCGGCCCACCCCCGTCTGCCCCACCCGAACACCCACCCACACCCGACCCCGATCCCGGGCAGCCACGGGACACGCGCCCTGAGGGCTCGCGCCACGTCCGCAGCCCCGGCCGGCCCTCCCCCCCCAGCTCTCCGCGCGGGCTCACACCCCCAGCGCCCGGCAACCAACCGCGCACGCCCGGTACAGCCCAGAACCACACCGGGCACGCTCACAGCACATCAGCGGCTCAGGCCAGTCCCACGGCCCCCGACCACACCCGATCCCGAGCCGGGGCGCCACGCAGGCTCACACCCGCATCGACGGTCCCGGCAGCCAGCCGCGTCGGCAGCCCCGGCCGGCCCCACGGCCAACCCTCCCCCGACCACGTAGGATCCCGAGCCGGGGCACTCCGCGCGGGCTCACACCACATCGGCGGTCCCGGTGCCCAGCGGCCGACCGCACCTGCACGGGCGCGCCGACCAGCCCACCACCTCACCGCACCCGCCAAGCGCGCCCGGTGCAGCCGGCCCAGAGCCGCACCGGGCACACTCACAGCACATCAGCGGCCCCACCCGCCTACGGCCGCTCGGCGCGACCGCCGATCGCGCCGGGCGAACTCACGCCGCATCAGCGGCCCCGGCCGGCCCATGACCACCCCTGCGGCCCTATCGCGCCGGCCTGCACGCAGCCGCAGGGCGCGCGCCCGCGCAGGCCGAGCCGCGTCGGTGCCCCCGGCCGGCCCCGCGGCCGGCCCGCCCATCGACCGCTCGTGCCGCGCGGACCTCACGCCGCGTCGGCGGTCCTGGCCAGTCCCACGCCGGCCCGTCGTCCGGCCTCCAGGTAGCGCAGCTCGCCGCAGCGGCGGGCGTCCAGCGCCGCCGCCAGGCGTCGGTGGCGGGCCGGGGGCAGCAACCCGGCGGCCTCCTCCAGGCTGACGAAACGCCAGCCGCGCAGTTCCTCCTGCTGGAGCAGCAGCCCCTGTCGCGCGGTGGCGTCCAGCAGTCCGCCGTCGAAGACCAGGCGCAGCCCGCCCCGGCGCGGGCCGGTGCGCGGCTCCCAGTCGACGGCGAGCAGGCGCAGCGCGGCGGGGTCGAGGCGCAGGCCGAGTTCCTCGGCGGTCTCCCGGAGGGCGGCGTCGGTAGGTGCCTCGCCGCGCTCGACGACGCCGCCGGGGAACTCCCAGTCCGGCTTGTAGACCGGGTCGACGAGGAGCACCCGGTCCTGCTCGTCGAAGAGCAGGACGGCGGCGGCCACGGTGTCCCCGGTCGGGTCGGGGGTCTGCGCGATCGGGCAGCGGGCCGAGCCCTCGCCCACCAGCTGGGCGAGCCGGGCGGCGGTTTCGCGCGGGGTGAGGCCGGAGGTGTCGACGAGCCGGGCGTCGCGGCGCAGCCAGCGGCGGGCGGTCCGGTAGCGCGGCAGGTGTTCCAGGCACCACTGGCGGATCCGCTCGCTGCGCTCGGGGTCGTCCGGGATCTCCTCGCGCTGGGCGATGCGCTCGCGCAGGATCGTTTCTTCAGGGTCCAGGACGAGGTGGTGCACGGCGATGCCGTGGGACGCCAGCGACCCGAAGATCTCGTCCCGGTAGTCCTCCCGCAGCAGCGTCATCGGGACCACCAGCGGCCCCGGTACCTCCCCGAGCAGCGCCGCCGCCGTCTCCGGGACGAGTCGGCGCCAGGCGGGCAGGTCCTGGAAGTCCGACACCGCCGCCATCCGGTCGGCGGGAAGCATCGCGCGCAGCCCGAAGCCGACCAGCTCGGGATCGAACAGAACGCTGCCGGGCAGCAGTTCCACCAGTTCGCGGCAGGCGGCCGTCTTGCCCGCCCCGAATGTGCCGTTGATCCAGACGATCACTCACGCCCCCATGTTCTCGACCTCCCCCGGCGCCGTTCGCACCGGGCGGCGCCCCCGTCAGTCGTGCCGGCGCCACCCGAGGTGGTACCCCCGCCGCGCCGGTCCCCATACCTCCACGTCCGCCCCGCTCATGGTGGTTCCCCGTTCCGTTTGACAGGGGCATGTGCCCTGTTCAGAGGGCCTGCGGTGATTCCCGTACGACCCCCGCCGCGCCGGCGCGCGCCTCCCCGGACAGCGGAGTCAGGCCTCCTCGCGCACGCCCCCGGCACACCTCCCGCGCCCCACCGTGCGCAGTGCCCCACCGAACGCAGCGCTCCCCCACCGGGCGGCACGCCGCCG
>NZ_BAAAKJ010000041.1:1743-2530 GCF_039527695.1 Kitasatospora putterlickiae | reverse complement strand
GGGGCGCGGTGGCCCGGGCGCCGGCGGAACGCCGTGCGGAGGTCTCAGGGCCGGCCCATGTGGGTCGGGTAGTAGCCGCTGCTGATCCGCGAGATCCGGATCGAGGTGCCGGGCCGGGCGGCCTCCACGTACTGGTTGTTGCCCAGGTAGACCGCCACGTGGTGGATGCCGCGCGCGGTGCCGTCGTCCGACCAGAACAGCAGGTCGCCGCGGCGCAGCTGCCCGGCCGTCACGGGCGTGGTGGCCGCGTACTGGTCGTTGGCGACCCGGGGCAGGGAGATGCCGCCGCGCCGGAAGGACTGCTGGACCAGGCCCGAGCAGTCGTAGCCGTCCGGCCCGTTTCCGGCCGTCCGGAACGGCTTGCCCAGCTGCGCGAGCGCGAACTGCACCGCCGCCTCGACGTCGCCGTCCGCCGCCGGGTCCGGGGTCGAGGACGTGGTCGAGGACGTGGTCGAGGAGGCGGACGAGGCCGCCGAGTCCGCGGAGGAGGAGGCGGGCGCCGACCCACTGGTGCGCTCCAGGTAGACGTCGTAGTGCGTGGTCCAGCGCCACTGTCCCTGGCTGTTGCGGAACCAGTACCGCGAACCGTCCCACCCCTGGGTGATCCCCCCGGACGAGCCGCCCGCCCTCGTGCCGGACGTCCCCGAGGCCGAGGCCGTCCCCGAAGCCGAGGCCGAGCCGCCGGTGCGCGCCAGGTAGACGTCGTAGTGCGCGGTCCAGCGCCAGTGGCCCTGGGCGTCCTTGAACCAGTACCGCGAGCCGTCCCACCCGGCGTGGGCCGGTGCCG
>NZ_BAAAKJ010000041.1:1092-1722 GCF_039527695.1 Kitasatospora putterlickiae | reverse complement strand
GGTCCCCGCGCCGGTGCCGAGGCCGATCACGCCGGCGCCGGCCGCGATCACGGCCACCATGCCTATCCCCCGGCGGATCCGCCCCGCACGGGTGGGACGGGAGCCCGCCGTCGGACGGGGGGAGGAGGCGGCGGTGTGCTGCCCGGTCGCGTCGTCGGCGGCACCAGGTGCGCCGGTGTTGACGGTCGTCATGCTGCTGTCTTCCTTCGCTGAACGCGCCGGGCGCGCCGATCGCGCCGAACGCTGGGAGCTGAACGCTGGACGCGGAGCGCGGGGCCTCGTCGGCCCCGGCCGCGCCGCTTGTCACGTTAGGCACGCGTTCGCTCACCGTGCGCAGTGGAGTGCGCCAAAGGAAGGCTCACGGAAGGTGAGCGGCCGTCACCCGACCCGGCGCCGGGTGACCGCCCGTCACCCGTGTGCCGAGTCCGCCAGCAGCTGCTTCTTCAGCACCTTCCCCAGGGCGTTCCTGGGCAGTTCGGGCACCAGCACCACCCGCCGGGGCCGCTTGTGCACCGAGAGCCGCTCGGCCACGAAGGCCGTCAGCTGTTCACCCGTCACCGAACCGTCCGGAACGACGTACGCCACGATCGCCTGGCCGAGGTCGTCGTCCGGCGCGCCGACCACGGCGGC
>NZ_BAAAKJ010000041.1:0-1071 GCF_039527695.1 Kitasatospora putterlickiae | reverse complement strand
GGGTGGTCGCGCAGCGCCGCCTCCACCTCGCCGGCGCCGATCCGGTAGCCGCCGCTCTTGATCAGGTCGACGGAGGCGCGCCCGACGATCCGGTGGAAGCCGTCCGGGCCGATCACCGCGACGTCGCCGGTGCGGAACCAGCCGTCGGCGGTCCAGGCCTCGGCGTCGGCGTCCGGCCGGTTGAGGTAGCCGCGGAACAGGGTGGGCCCGGCCACCTGGAGCTCGCCGACGCTCTCGCCGTCGTGCGGCACGGGCGCGCCGTCCTCGCCGACCAGCCGGGTGCGCACCCCGGTGACCGGCAGGCCGACGCTACCCGGGCGGCGCTCGCCGTCGGCCCGGGTGGAGACGGTGATCAGCGACTCCGTCATGCCGTAGCGCTCGATCGGGGCGTGGCCGGTCAGCGCGGCGAGCCGTTCGAACACCGGGACGGGCAGCGGGGCGCTGCCGGAGACCAGCAGCCGGGCCGAGGCGAGCCGGGCGGCCGCCTCCGGGTCGCCCGCCAGCCGGGACCAGACGGTCGGCACACCGAAGTAGAGGCTGCCGCCCGTCGCCGCGTACCCGGCGGGGGTGGGCCGGCCGGTGTGCACCAGTCGGCTGCCGGTGCGCAGCGCGCCGAGCACGCCGAGCACGAGGCCGTGCACGTGGAACAGCGGCAGGCCGTGCACCAGGGTGTCCTCGGCGGTCCACTGCCAGGCCTCGGCGAGCGCGTCGAGGTCGGCGGCGACGGCGGAGCGCGCGATCATCGCCCCCTTGGGCGCGCCGGTGGTACCGGAGGTGTAGAGCACGAAGGCGGTGGCCGCCGGGTCGGGCTCCGGGTAGCCGGTGGCGGAGGTCTCGCGCAGGTCGACCGGCAGGCCGGCGATCCCGGCGTCGTCCGGCGGGGTGTCGGTGGCGGCGTGGGCGAGCAGGGCGGCGCCGGAGTCGAGCAGGATGTGCGCGCGCTCCTTGGGGCCGGAATCGGGCGGCAGCGGCACCACCGGCACTCCGGCGAGCAGCCCGCCGACGACGGCGGCCACGGTTTCGGCGGTGGGCCGGGCGAGCACCGCGAGGGCGGGGGCGCCGGCCACCCGG
>NZ_BAAAKJ010000040.1:0-7730 GCF_039527695.1 Kitasatospora putterlickiae | reverse complement strand
TGACTCAATCCTCTCAGAGAATCGAGCCTCCATTCGAACCGGTGCGGTTCACCTCCACAGGCTCCCACCGACCGGTACACGGCCAAGACCAGTCTGTCACGATGGACCCAGCTTCTTGACACCTCAAGCAGGCCAGGCCCGGCCGAAAGCCCTCGGCGACTAGCCAAGAAATTGCAAAGCCGTCAGAACGGCGCAGGTCACGAAGGGTTCTCCCCGCAGGCGCGGGGGTCAGCCGGTCCAGCCGCCAGGGGCGCGCTTGAACTGGTCGTTCTCCCCGCAAACTCGGGGGTCAGCCGATCCAATGGGGTCTGGCGATCCCACTCGCCACGTCCTCCACGTGCAGACGGGGGTCAGCCGGGGGCGAGCGAGGCCTCGTAAGGCGTTTCGACAAGCTCGCGACCTGCTACCGGGCCGACATTGTCCTGGTTTTTCTGGTCCTTGGGCTCCGCGACCCCGGACAGTGGGGCGCGTCTCAGCGGTCACGGTGCCAGACGGTGAGCACGGTCGGCGGGATCCCGTGTACGGCCAGCCGGGACAGGAGTTCCGCCTGCTGTTCCTGTGTCACGGCGATCCACAGGGATGTGCCCGAATCACTGGCGGCGAACACCAACCGATCCGCCCGCCGACCTTCGGCGTGGATCGTGTGGGGAACCAGGTCCAGCAGCATCTCGAACTGCTCGTCGTCGCGGACATCGATGTCGATACCCATCCCGGGATCGGCGCGCCCGGGCCGAGTGCCGTCTGCCACCGCCGCCCGGGCCAGGGACAGCACGCGTTCGTACGAGCGCACCACCGCAGACGGCCAGGCATCGTCGCTGTAGGCGTCGATGTGGGCCGTGTCGATGCTGGCACGCAGCACCCGAAGCGCCTCGCGGTGAACGAGTGCGACGACCGCGGGACCCAGGCCGTCCGCGAGCACGAGAGCCCGGTCCGGGCCGCTGTCCTGATTGATCACATGTATGACCTTCCCACACGCGATCCCCACGTTCTCAGGCGAAGCTCTGCCGTCACGGCGTGATCTGTGTCGGACACGACCCAGCCCTTCCCACAGCCGCCGGGGGCCAGCCGACCGGCTCGCTGACCTGCACGCTGCCGGTCCCGTCCTCCCCGCGAGCGCGAGGGTCAGCCGTTGCCGAGCCAGTAGGACGCGCTGCCCCCGCGGTTCTCCCCGGACCTGCGGGGGTTAGCCGCTGGTTCGCCGACGGTAGGCGACGGGTTCGCCGTTCACCCCGCAGGCGCAGGGGCAGGGGCAGGGGCAGGGGCAGTTGGTGGTTCAGCACTCCCGACAGGGCGGGCGGAACATGATCACGCCAGGGTGACGTGCATGCCGCCTTCGGCCAGGACGCTGAGCGTCTCGGCGAACAGGTCGTAGGGCCGGCCGGCTGGGGTCAGCGTCTGGCGCAGGTGCTCGTGTGCGGTCACGGCGTCGTGCCAGAGCAGGGTCGCGGGAGTGGTGTGGCCGAAGGTTCCGCGCAGGCAGTCGGCGAGGGCGTCCAAGCAGCCGCCGAAGTACCCGCCGGGTCCGTTCACCGCTTCGCCGAGGGCCAGGTAGAGGCCCGGTTCGTCGGTGATGTGTCGGCCGTCGAGCATGTAGGCGTGACCGGCCGACCGATCGTGGAGGGTGCGCCGGCAGCCGCGTTCACGGACGAGGTCGAGCCAAGCCCTGCGGCGTCGGGTGTCGAGTCCTGCCCAGGCGCCGGAAGTGTCCGGCGGCCCGGTGAACCACCGCTCCCAGACGGTCCGGGCGTATTCGGGAACGGGTGTGAAGAGCTCTCCGTCGAGCTCCAGGTCGATCAGCGCTGTCCCGCAGGAGGACGGGCGCCAGGCGCTGACTTCGGCCCACAGCAGTCGATCGGTGAGCGGCTCGCCCCGGTCGTCCCGTATCTCCAGGGCGGCCTGCTCCAGGTCCAGTGCCTGCCGGGTGCCCTTCTTCAGCGCCGCCATCAGGCGCTCACTCGGGGCGAGCCCTCGAAGGATGAGTGGCGGCGCCGACTGCTTCGCCGGCAGGACACGCGCGAATTCCCCGCACGAACCCAGCCACCGATGCCCGTCGTGCACTCGGACCGGGCCCCTGTGTCCCTCGGGCGGTCCTTCGTAGTCGTCCAGGCCGGTGAGCACGAGACTGTCCGTCCCGGGGCGCTCGCCCAGACTCTCCGCGTCCTCCAAGAGCCAGGGATCGAACGCCTTGTCCTCAGGCACCAACCACACCCGACTGCCGACCCAGCCGCGCACCTCTGTCTGTGGGACCCAGCCGCACAGCTCGTAGGTCCCGCGCCGGGGATCCCCGAACAACCCTTCCACCTCGGCACCGACGCCCCAGGCATGGCCGTGTTCCGTCTCGACCAGCGTGTACCGGGCGCGCCTTCGCACCTTCTCACCTCCATGCACAGCGGACATCATGCCCGGACCAGGCTCTCCCCACGAAGCCCCTTTCCTGCGGCCGCTCCCCCGCCGCGTTCGTCCTCCCGCGAGCACAGGAAGACGCCCGGGATGTCCTCCCCGCACCCCAGGGGTCAGCCGAAGGTCACGGCGCCGAAGCCGCCGTCGATCCTGTTCTCGCCGCGTAGGCGGGGGTCAGCCGCCGAGCAGGGGCGGCCGATGCCGGACGGGCTGATGTCCTCTCTGCAGGCCCGGCGGTCAGCGGATCGCGACGCTTTGCCGGAACTCCCCCAGCAGCCGGAAGAACTCTTCGACGGATGTGGCACCGTCCGGTGTCAGCCGTTCGATCTCGGCGGCCCAGCCGAGGGAGCTCGACCCTCCGATGCGTCGCCAGAGCCACGTGCTGAACGGGCCGTCGGGCCAGAAGTCGAAGGGTTCGTCGATGGAGTGCACGCCGAGGGCCACCTGGTAGCCGATCAGCATCGACTGCAGACGGCCCAGGTCGCCGCCGGGCAGCCACATTCCGGGCCGTAGGCGTACCTGCTCCAGGAAGTCGTAAACGCTCGTGCACTCCCGCCAGTGCTTCGGAGTGGTCCGGAAGTTGTCGTCAATCGGCATGGCGTGAGCCTATGGCCGGAAGTTCACGAGTCGGCTGACCGGGACCGGGAAACAACAGCTGAAGACCGCTTCCCGATTCCGTAGAGGTCGTATCCCGCTGGAACTGCCGAGCGCGGCGTTCGGATTCAGGAAGTACAGTGCCGCGCATGGATGCTGGAGGCGAGGCGGTTCGGCCGTTGCTCTTTCTTGATGTCGACGGCCCCTTGATTCCCTTCGGAGGCCTGGCGCCGAGCCGTCGCGGCGGAACAGAGGGCTCGACCGATGCCGCGAACCCGTTGCTGAACCGGCTCGATCCCGCCGTGGGCCGACGGTTGGCCATGCTCGGCTACGAATTGGTCTGGGCGACAACATGGGACGAGGACGCGAACGAGGACGTCGCGCCACGCCTCGGGCTGCCGTCCCTGCCCGTGCTGCCCTGGCCGGAGCCGTCGGAAGGTGACGAACAGGACGCTCGGGCCGGACGTCACTGGAAGACCCGGCCGATTGTTGCCTGGGCGTCCGGGCGGGCATTCGCCTGGGTGGACGACGAGATCACGCGCGCGGATCGCGAGTGGGTTGCGGCTCATCATGACGGGCCGGCACTACTGCACCACGTCGACCCGCGTGTCGGCCTTGGCCCGGAGGACTTCGCCGTCCTGGCGGAATGGGCGGAGAGTCCGGAACGCTGACAACGTCGTTTGCCTGCCCACTCGCCGCTGGATCGGTGGCCCGGTCGAGGCGCACCGCGCTCCTGGAGTGATGAGGTGAGGTGTTGCCCCAGGGCAAGGATCCGCACGGAGAGCGGCAGGCGGCGCGCGTGCAGGGAGATTCCCACAAGCACGGGGGTCAGCCGTCCGCAGTACTGGTCACGGGACAGCGGCTGGTCGACGGTCCGCACGTAGACGGTGCCGAGTCCGGCCCGAATGCGTGGCACCGGGCCGGACTCGCCACACCTGCGGCCACGGGCCTGGCGGCCCAGGTGACGCCAGTCGCGGCGACGGGACCGTCGTCGTCGCCTCGATCCGCCTCTGGCTCAGACCGTGATCCGCCGGACAGAACCTAGCCGGAGGCGAGCTGCGGGAGACGGCGGCTCCGGTGGGCTGACCCCCGGGGCCCGTGTGCGCCGCGCACCGCTGACGGGGCGACTACCCGCCGGCACCGGTGCGCGGCGCGGACCTGCGCGCACGGCGATTGCCGAGTGCCGCCTTCGACCTCATCACCTTCCTTGCCCTGTAGTGGATTTCATCATTCGCACACCGAAGCGGAATCCGTAGTCACACAGGTGGCGCCCACCCGTCGGCACGGGGTCGACACCACACCACCTCCCACGGGCGGGGGGACCCGTACGCCCGGATATACCCGGTCTCACGGCTTTCGTGATCGGCGATGCCGAAATGGCCGGGGCCCATCCACCGGCTCCGAGCTGCGAGGACCCGCACGCAAAGCGGCCACGGCGGAGGGGGGTCCCGCATTTCCCCGCACTTCGATCCCCTTCCTCATCGCCGAAAACAGATGAATGGCCGTCAACTCACGCCATAGTCCGGCAAGTACGGAGCACTTCGGATCTTCCGGAAACTTTCCAAATCCTTCCCTCGGCGCGGTGCGACTCCGCTAGGTTCTGTTCCAGCGAACGGACGTTCGCACTCGGTGATACTCCTAGGGGGGACGTATGAAGAGGTCGCTGAAGGCTGCCCTGGTCAGTGCTGTCGCGGTGGTGACCGTGACGGCCGTGGTTCCGGGCTCCGCGTTCGCGGCGAGCCCGCTGCCGTCGCTGTCGGACACCCAGATCGCCGCGATGGCGCCGGCCGACCAGGCGAAGCTGCTCAACCCGCTGCGCGCGCTGGCGAACGCCGCCGACGCGGTCGGCAAGGCGGAGCTGGCCGGCGTCTACGCCGGTCTTGAGCTCAACGCGGGGGCGCACACGGTCAACATCTACCTGACCGACCGGAGCCAGGCGAAGCGGTTCCTGGCGGCGGCCAAGGCCGCGGACCCGGGCACCGACACCAACCTGGCCCGGATCAAGCAGGCCAAGTACACGCGCCAGGCGTTGCACGAGGCCCGCGATCGCGTCCTGGGGGCGAAGGGCGAGTACGGCGACGAGCTCGAGAGCGTCTCCGTGCCGTCCGACGGCAGCGGGCTGCGGATCGGGGTGAAGAACGTCGAGCGCGCCAAGCAGAAGGTGGCCGCGAGCCGGGCGCTGACCGCGAGCGACCCGGCCGGCGTCGACACGGTCCTGGAACCCTCCTCCGAGGGCTCCGACATGTCGCGGCTGCGGGACACCCCGGCGTGGATCGCGGGCGAGGCCCTCACCGACGCGGGCTGGGGCAGCGGGTACAAGTGCACGTCCGGCGTGCCCACCCGGCGCAAGTCGGACAACCGCTCGTTCCTGATCAGCGCCGCGCACTGCTTCTCCGACGGGGCCTCCGTCTACACGGGGTGGGAGAACGGCGGCCGGAACTACCTCGGCAACGTCGTGGCGCGGGCCGACCTGTGGGACGCGGTCGCGATCGACGTCCAGGGCACCGGCTGGACGGCCGGCCGTGAGTGGGACGGCCCGGTCAACAACTCCTTCACCCTGACGCTGACCAGCTCGGCGTACTCGTACAACGGTGACTTCGTCTGCCAGGACGGCTACACCACCGGCGTCATGTGCGGCATCAAGGTCGTGGACGACGACAAGTACTGGACCGGCAGCAACGGCGTCGACCACCGCGGAGTCGAGGGCACCCAGGTGAGCGGCTACACCGCGATCCAGGGCGGTGACAGCGGCGGGCTGGTGTTCAGCATCACCGGCGACACCCGCCAGGCCCGCGGCATCAACAGCTGGGGCGGCGGGACCACCATCCGCTGGACCGAGGTCGTCGACATCTACAACACCTGGGGCCTGCAGCTCGCCTGAGCAGGCCTCGTGCGCACCTGAGGTGTCCCCCCCGGGCCGGACGCGGCCCGGGGGGACACCCGTTCCTCAGCGCGGGAACGGCGCCCGTGCCACCAGGAGCCGCGGCTCGACGGTCGCGGGCCGCGTCGCGGGCGTCTCGACCGGCTGCGGCAACAGGGCGACCACCTCGAAGTCGCCGGGCGCGGCCCACACCCGGGGCCAGTCCCACGAAGGGCACAGCTGGTCACGGGGCCCCAGCTGCTGCGTGACCGGCTGCCCCGGCGCGAGGTCCAGGGGATGCCCGACCATGTCGACGCCCTGCGGAGTGTCGACGTCCCCGGGCCGGTTCAGCATCGGACCGCCACCGACGACGACGCCGTCCCGCAGGTACAGCACCTCGATGTACTGCGGGGGCGTGGAAACGGCGGTGAGCCGCCGATCGGCGCTGATGGTGACCTCGACCCGGGGCCCGGTAGCGGAGTCCGCCCCGCGGACGGAGCGGACCGCCAGGCCGAGGCCGTCACGGCTGGACGTCTCGCCGGGGAGGTCCAGCCGCTCGCCGCACACGTAGCCGCCCGTGGCACGGGCCGACGGCGTTCCGCTCGGCCCGGTCGTCGGGGAACCGGCCGCGCCGACCGGCCGGGTGGGGTCGTCGTGCCACCGCGCGGCGCCGAAGAGCGTGACAACCACCGCTACCACCGCGGCGGTTCCCATCACCGCGTAGCGCGTCCTGCGGCGGCGGCGGACCTCGCGGACCAGCGTCTCGGTGGCGAGGTGCGCCGGCCCCGCGAGATCGGCGACGACGGGGAGCTGATGACGGAGTTCCTCTGGATTCACGCGCCCACTCCTTGCTCGGGGTCCCTGTGCGCCGTCTGCAGCGCGGCGGCCAGTCGCACCAGCGCGTCACTGAGGTGTCTCTTGACCGTTCCCTCGCTGCAGTCGAGGCGGTCGGCGACGGAAGCCACCGGCAGGTCCTCGTAGTACCGCAGCACCACGCAGGCCCGCTGCCGGGGGGAGAGCGAACCCAACGCCGACAGGAGTTCCAGCCTCTCGGTGATCGCGCCGCTGTGGTCGGTGCTCACGGAGCTCTCGGCCAGTCGCGGGGCGAGCAGGGCGTAGCGCTGCCTCCGGCGGTGGATGTCCAGGAAGCGGTTGAGCATCGTCCGCCGGACGTACCTCTCGATGTCGGCGAGCTCCCATGACCGCCGGGGTCGCGCGAACACCCGCACCAGCGCCTCCTGCACCAGGTCGGCGGCCTCCGAGCGGTCACCGCTCAGGAGGAAGCCGTACCGGTTGAGTTCGGAGCCGCGTGACTCCACCAACTCGGCAAGGAGGCGTTCCCACCCGGCCATTCGTTCTCCCCTCGATCCGTCTACCCGCATACACGAACGGCCGGCCGATTTCGTTGGGGGTCCCCACCGGCGGGAACGTCGCGAGGCGGGGACCGGTCATCGGTCATGGGCGGTCGTCCGGGTCGCCGCCGTCCGGGTCGCCGTCCGGCTCGTCCAGGTCCGACTCGTCGGGACCACCGGATCCACCGGCCTCGCCAGGGGCCAGGCGCCGGGCCCGGCCGGGCTCGACGGTGGTCGCGTCGCCATCGGCCCCGGACTGGGCCCGGAGGCCGTGGCCGCCCTCGCCGTCGTCCGTGGCGTGGTGCGGCGGCACGCCACCCGCGCCGCCCTGCGGGATCTCCTCCACCGTCTTCTCCTCAACCTCGTAGCGGATTCCCCCCGGTCGCCTCGCGCGTGCCCACCCCGCGCCGGGTCAATCCGCCAGGGCGGCGCGCTCCCAGGTGTCCGGGAGCGCGCCAGGGGCAGACGCGCAGGCGTGAATCCGATCGAACGCGCCCTTCGCGCACTGGACGGCCTCCAGCAGC
>NZ_BAAAKJ010000039.1:0-3319 GCF_039527695.1 Kitasatospora putterlickiae | reverse complement strand
GCGGCGGCCCACGGCGGACCGGTCGCCCGCCGGGTCGCCGCCCTGCGGCACCCGCGCCCGGCCGGCCCGTCCGCCGCCCGCCGGATCGCCGTCCTGGCACTGACCGCCCGTCTCGCCCTCACCGCCGCGACCAGCCTCGACGCCACCGCCGACCTGCACCGCACCGTCGAGACCGCCCAGCGCCAACCCCCCGGTCACTAGCGGTCGCACACCGGAAATTCATTGGCATGACCACTTTCATACCGTCTGGTATTCCGAGTTGGCAGACCCCATCCCCAGGAACCGGTGGCGCCCGTACTCTTTCGTCAGCGCGTCGGCCCCGGCGCGCCCTCGAACGGCGGCGAGGAGCAGGACGAGTGCGGCAACCCGGACGGCAGACCCGACGACCCGAACGTCGCATCCCGCAGAGCGCGGCCGAACTGGCCAAGGTCCACGAGCGTGCCCTCGCCGAGGCCGCCGCGCGCAGCGCCAACCGGGACCCCTCCGCCCCCGACGAGCCGCCCTTCCTCCAGGCCCGCCCCGAGATCGGCGACTCCTGGGAGCGGCTGCGCCGCCTCGGCCTCGACCCGGACGCCGGCGCGGACGCCGTCCACCTGGGCCCCGCCGAGATCGAGCACCGCCGCCGGGCCAGCGGCCTCGACCCGCTGCTCCCCATCCTCCGCGGCACCCTGGTCGAACAGGTCGACCAGCCCCCGCTGATCCTCGCGATCACCGACGCCGACGGCCACATCCTCTGGCAGGAGGGCGAACGCGGCCTGCGCCGCAGCGCCGAACGGATCGGCTTCCTCACCGGCGCCCGCTGGGTGGAGGAGCGGGTCGGCACCAACGGCATAGCCGCCGCCCTGCGCGCCCAGCGCCCGATGCACGTCCACTCCGCCGAGCACTACCTGCGCAGCCACCACTCCTGGACCTGCGTCGCCGCCCCCGTGCGCGACCCCGGCACCGGCCTGCTGATCGGCGCGATCAACCTCAGCGGCCCGGCCCACTCGGTCCGCCCCTACCTGCTCCAGCTGACCGCCACCGCCGCCAAGCTCGCCGAGACCGAACTGCGCGCCCGCCGCCTGGAATCCCTGCACCACCTGCGCACCCTGGCGGCCCCGATGCTGGCCCGGGTGAACGGCCCCGCCCTGGTCGTCGACGCGGCGGGCTGGACGGCGGCCGCGGCGGGACTGCCGCCACCGGCCCGGCTGCGGCTGCCCGCCGAGGGCTGGGGCTCGGCCGCCGTGCACTGGCTACCCAGTCTGGGCGAGTGCGTGATCGAGCCGCTCGCCGACGGCTGGCTGGTCCGGCCGGTCCGGCCGCAGGACACCGCCCCGGCCGTCCCCGGGCCGGACCCGGACGCGGCCGGGCCCGGCGGCGGCCGCGTCGCCGAACAGGCCGAGGGTGCCAGGCTCCGGCTCGACCTGCGGCGCGCGGCCAGCCCCGGCCTGTCGGTGCGCGGCGCGGCCGGCAGCTGGTCGCACGCGCTCAGCCCGCGCCACGCCGAGCTGCTGCTCCTGCTCGCCACCGAACGCGACGGCCTCAGCGCGGCGCAGCTGGCCGACGCGCTGTTCGGGGACCCGGCCCGGACGGTCACGGTGCGGGCCGAACTGTCCCGCCTCCGCCGCTACCTGGGCGGCCTGCTGGCCCACCGGCCGTATCGTTTCGCCGACTCGGTGCTGGTGACGGTGGCCGGTCCGGAGGACCCGTACGACCTGCTGCCGGCCTCTTCGGCGCCCGCCGTGCGCAGGCTCCGCGCGGGGCTGGTCGGCGGGACGGCCCGGCTGCCCGGCACCCCGCCGTTACCGGGCCCTCGGCCCCCGGCCGACGGGACGGTAGCGCCGCGTCCCCGCTCCGATCCGTTGCCCCTGCCGCCGCAGTGAGGCCCGGTGGAGCCCGGTAGCGCCCGCGGTCGCCCACAGGCTCAGCGGCCGCCGCCGAGCAGTTCGGAGAGCTGGGCGTCGCTGGGCCCGTGGGACCGCTCGGACTCCTCGGAGACGAGCGCGTACGTGCGGTCCAGCCAGTCCTGGACCTTCGGCTTGGACGCCTCCAGCAGCGCGCTGCCGTGCGGCGACTCAAGCGCCAGGTGCAACGTCGAGCCGTGGCACGGGCAGTACGCCGGCCACAGTTTGACGTCGCCCTGGCCGCTCAACGAGCGCAGGCCGTCGCGCAGCAGTTCGCGCGAGAACACCCAGTCGGCCTCGTCCGGCCGCCCCAGGTGGAACGTCAGCAGCACCTCGTACGGGCGTTCGGCGTCGAACCGGAACCGCGTACGGACCTCTCCGACCACCTCCTCGCCCAGCGAGATCCGCAGCGTCAGCACCTCCTCCACCGCCGCCGGAGCGGCGGTGGAGCCTGCCTCATCGCCGCCCGTGGGGGTAGCGGCGAGGGGGGCACTGAAGGGTGCTGGCAGCGGGTCGGGCGGCATGACGGTCTCTCCGGGACGGCGTGGGATGTCCACCAGCGTGCTCCACCGCGCGAGGCCGGGCAAGGGTTGCAAGGAGGTTGCAATAATCCCCGCACCGGCCGAGGGTCCCTTACCGCCGTTGTCAGACGGACCGTCAACTTCCGCTGGTCAACGGGTTGTCCACGGATTGGATCAATTCGGTCCGATCACTGGCCACCGCCCGGGGGCCCACTGCTACGCTCGTCCCCCTGCCGGCGCGCGCCCGCGCGCGCGTCCGGTCGGACTCCGCACGCGCGCCCCCGCACCAACCCGGCCGGACCGTGCCCGAACGAACCCCGGACAACGCCTCCGACCGGACCGGACCAGCCGGTACCGCATCGGATCGAATCGGACCGGATCCGACGGGATCGGGCCGAACAGGCCGACCGCACCAGGGGCCTGGCGGCAGTCCGCCCGGTCCGGCGCCACCGGCACCGCCGTCGGTACGTGGGAGAATGCGACGACCGCAACGGCGACTTCAGGGGAGGGAGGGGTCCAGGTGACTCTGTCCGACGACACTGGACAGGACGCGCCGTACGCGCACGACCGGTACCGCACGCGCCACGGCCGGCACGGCCGTCCGGGCCCGTTCGGCGGCCGCCTGCGGCTGCCCACCCTGCGGTTCTCCGGCGCCGCGATGGCGATGTCCACCGTGGTGGGCATCAGCATCGCCACCACCTTCCTGCTCAACGAGCAACAGGGCGTGGGCCGCCGGGCCGGGGTCGCCCGGGTCGGCTCCAGCGGGCCGCCGCCCAGCCCCGGCGGCTCCCCTGACGCCGCTTCCGGCGCCACGGGCGGCACGACCTCCTCCGGCACCGGGACCATGGCCGCCCCGGACGCGACGGCGGGTCGCCACCCGGCCGTCCTGGGACAGCTCCATCACCATGGCCAGCA
>NZ_BAAAKJ010000038.1:0-20364 GCF_039527695.1 Kitasatospora putterlickiae | reverse complement strand
GGGGGCGAGGTGCTCGGGGCGGGCGGTCCACTCGCGGCCGCCCTCGGGCGGGCGGAGGTAGTGCTCCCCACCGATGGTGTCCATGTAGATGCCGGTGCGTCCGGTCCTGGTGTCGAGGACGGTTTCCCCCACGCGCGGCCGGTAGGCCGCGGCGGCGCGCTTTCGGATGCTCACCCGCGCTGCTCCTTGCTGCTCCGGTGCGGGCGCGGCGACGGTGGTGGCCGGCCCTGGTCGCTGTCGTGGCTTGGCTTGGTTCGGCACTGCTCGGCGACTACCCAGCATCTCTAGAGAAGCTAATATCTCTAGAGATGTCAACGGTCAGACCGGTCCTATCGGCTTACCGCAGACCGAAGGCGCGCCTACGATTTCCAGCGAAGAACGAGGGAGAAGGCGATGGTCGGCAGCAGCGGCGGCGAGAAGCGGCCCAAGTACCAACGGATCGCCGACACGCTGAAGGCGGCCATCGACGCCGGCGAGTACCGCGCGGGCGACCGGCTCCCCGGCGAGAACGACCTGATGGACACCTACGGCGTGGCCCGGATGACCGCCCGCCAGGCGCTCGGCGTGCTGCGGAGCGAGGGCATCGCCGAGGCCCGCCGCGGGGCGGGCGTCTTCGTCCGGGACTTCCGGCCGCTGCGCCGGCGCGGGATCCAGCGGCTCGCCCAGGGCCAGTGGGGCTCGGGCCGCTCGATATGGTCGGCCGACACCGCCCACCGGGACCTGGTCGTCGACCAGGTCGCGGTCACCGAGCAGGGCGCGCCCGAGCACGTCGCCCGGGTGCTCGGCGTCGACCCCGGCGCGCCGATGTGCGTCCGCCACCGCCGCTTCGTGCTGGACGGCAAGCCGGTCCTGCTCTCGACCTCCTACCTGCCGGCAGGCCTGGTCGCGGGCACCGCCATCACCCGCGAGAACACCGGCCCGGGCGGCACCTACGCCCGCCTCGCCGAGATCGGCGCCAAGCCGGTGCACTTCCGCGAGGAGGTCCGCTCCCGGATGCCCAGCGCCGACGAGGCCTCCCGCCTGGACCTCTCCGCCGGCACCCCCGTCATCCTCATCTGCCGCACCGCCTTCGCCGACGAGGGCCAGGTCGTCGAACTGAACGAGATGACCCTGGACGCCGCCTCCTACGTCCTCGAATACGACTTCGACGCCTGACCCCCGGCCCTGTCGCGGGCGTCGGCCGGAGACGGGCCCGCCCCGGCGCGGGGCGGCGGCCGGGGCGGGGCGAGGGGCGGGGGAGGCTACTCCTTGGAGCGGACGCGGAGGCTGGTGATCAGCGGGCCCTCGGTGGTCTCGCGGAAGAAGTCGTTGCCCTTGTCGTCGACCACGATGAAGGCCGGGAAGTCCTCGACCTCGATGCGCCAGACGGCCTCCATGCCCAGCTCGGCGTACTCCAGGACCTCGACCTTCTTGATGCAGTCCTGGGCGAGGCGGGCGGCGGGGCCGCCGATGGAGCCGAGGTAGAAGCCGCCGTGCTGGGCGCAGGCGTCGGTGACCTGCTTGGAGCGGTTGCCCTTGGCGAGCATGACCATCGAGCCGCCGGCGGCCTGGAACTGGTCGACGTAGGAGTCCATCCGGCCGGCGGTGGTGGGGCCGAAGGAGCCGGAGGCGTAGCCCTCGGGGGTCTTGGCCGGGCCGGCGTAGTAGACCGGGTGGTCCTGGAGGTACTTGGGCATGCCCTCGCCGGCGTCCAGGCGCTCCTTGATCTTGGCGTGCGCGATGTCGCGGGCGACGACCAGCGTGCCGGTGAGCGAGAGGCGGGTCTTCACCGGGTACTTGGAGAGCTCGGCGCGGATCGCGGACATCGGCTGGTCGAGGTCGATCCGCACCACGTCGTCGTCGAGGTGCTCGTCGGTGGTGTCCGGCAGGTACTTCGCCGGGTCGGTCTCCAGCTGCTCCAGGAAGACGCCCTCGGCGGTGATCTTGCCGAGCGCCTGGCGGTCCGCCGAGCAGGAGACGGCCATCGCGACCGGCAGCGAGGCACCGTGGCGCGGCAGGCGGACGACGCGCACGTCGTGGCAGAAGTACTTGCCGCCGAACTGGGCGCCGATGCCGATCTTCTGGGTCAGCTCGGTGACCTTGGCCTCCAGCTCCAGGTCGCGGAAGCCGTGGCCGGTCTTCGCGTCGCCGGAGGTCGGCAGGTTGTCCAGGTAGTGCGCGGAGGCGTACTTGGCGGTCTTCAGCGCGAACTCGGCGCTGGTGCCGCCGATCACGATCGCCAGGTGGTACGGCGGGCAGGCCGCGGTGCCCAGCGAGCGGATCTTCTGTTCCAGGAACGAGAGCATGCTGGCCTCGTTCAGGATCGCCTTGGTCTCCTGGTACAGGTACGACTTGTTGGCGGAGCCGCCGCCCTTGGCCATGAAGAGGAACTTGTAGGCGTCGCCGTCGGTCGCGTACAGCTCGATCTGCGCCGGCAGGTTGTTGCCGGTGTTCCTCTCGTCCCACATGGTGACCGGGGCCATCTGCGAGTACCGCAGGTTCAGCCTGGTGTACGCGTCGTAGACGCCGCGCGCGACGGCGGCCTCGTCGCCGCCCGCGGTGAGCACGTTCTGGCCGCGCTTGCCCATGACGATGGCGGTGCCGGTGTCCTGGCACATCGGCAGGATGCCGCCGGCCGAGATGTTGACGTTCTTCAGCAGGTCCAGCGCGACGAAGCGGTCGTTCGGGCTGGCCTCCGGGTCGTCCAGGATGCGGCGCAGCTGGGCGAGGTGGGCGGGGCGCAGGTAGTGCGAGATGTCGTGCATCGCCTCGGCGGTGAGCAGCCGCAGGGCCTCGGGCTCGACCTGGAGGAAGGTGCGTCCGCCGGCCTCGAAGGTGGAGACGCCTTCGGAGGTGAGCTTGCGGTAGGGGGTCGGGTCAGCGCCCAGGGGGAGAAGGTCGCTGTACTCGAAGTCCGGCGTGGGAGCCATGGGGGCGGTCCTTTGGTGTCCAGTGTTGCCGGTGTTCCGGCTGCGTCGGCGAAGCACCCTGGAGGGCGAAAGCACCCTCAAGGGTAGGACCCGGCGATTTCCCGCACGCGGGAAGGTCCACCTGCGTGACCGGGGTCACCCGGAGGTGGGTGCGGGGGTTGCCCTGTTGACTAGGCTGGCCCCGTGGACAACTCGCCGTCGAAGGACCCGCAGGACCAGCGGATGGACGATCAGGGGCAGGGGCCCGTACCGATGACCAAGCCCACGGCGGCGCCGCCCGCGCGGCCCGCGCACGCCCCGGTGGCGCAGGCCGAGATGAGGGCCTCGGACGCGGACCGCGAACGGGTGGCGGAGCTGCTGCGCGACGCCTACGCGGAGGGGCGGCTGGACGTCGAGGAGCACGCCGAGCGGATCGAGGCGGCCTACGCGGCCAAGACCCTGGGCGACCTCGTGCCGCTGACCCGGGACCTTCCGGCGCACCGCGAGATCTCCTTCGAGAAGGCCCCGCTGGGTTCCCCGGAGCCGGCGGCCGGCCCGCGGCCGGACGGCCCGGTGCGGCTGCCGGCCCGCAACGAGGCGCCGACCATGCTGGCGGTCTTCGGCGGCTCGTCCCGCAAGGGGCGGTGGCGGGTGGGCTCCCACCTGCGGGCCGTGGCGATCTTCGGCGGGGTGGAGATCGACCTGACCGACGCCGTGTTCGAGTCGCCCGAGGTGGTGATCGACGTGGTGGCGATCTTCGGCGGGGTGGAGATCAAGGTGCCCGAGAACGTCAGCCTGCACGGCGGCGGCGTCGGCGTCTTCGGCGGCTTCGACGTCAAGGAGCAGACCGCGGCCGACCCCTACGCGCCGGTGGTGCGGGTGAAGGGCGCCGCGGTGTTCGGCGGCTGCGAGGCCAAGCCGCGCCGGGGCAAGAAGCTCAAGGAGTGGGTGCGCAAGCAGCTCGGCGCCGACTGAGCCGCGCGGATCACGGGCCCGGTGCCCGGTCGGGGGGGCAACTCCGGGCCGGGCACTCGGCGTTGTGACGGGTGCACGCTGTAGTCGGTTGCGTGCAGTGTGCATGAATCGCGCGGGCGTGGGGTAGTTCCTCTGGCACATCGCTTCTTGTACGGCTGCGTACCGGAGGCGGCCTGAGGCCGGCCCGGGGGTGTGAACGGGGGCCCGCAGCTGGGCAGGGGAGCGAGCTTCCCCGTGTCCGAGAGCCTCGTCAGGAGTACGGCCGTGCTGCATCCGATCGAGCCCCGCACCACCTCGTCCGCCGCCCCTGCGCAGGCCGCCGCCCCGTCGCCGGTCGCGCGGCCGTCCGCCGCCGCCTCGCCGGTGGTCGCGGCCCAGATGCTGGAGCGGCGCCCGGCCCCGCAGCCGGCCGGCGAGGACAACCCGTGGCACACCGCCGCGGCCTGCCGGCGGGACGAGGTGGGCCTGTTCTTCGCGCCGTCCAAGGAGCCGACCGCGGCCCGGCTGTCGCGCGAGGAGCAGGCGAAGCAGGTGTGTGCCCGGTGCCCGGTGCTGCTGGACTGCCGGGAGCACGCGCTGGCGCAGCCGGAGCCGTACGGGGTCTGGGGCGGTCTGACGGCGGCCGAGCGCCGGGTGGTGCTGGCGCGCCGGCGCCGCCGGGACGCCGAACGGCGCGAGGCGGCCCGGGTTCCGGGAGCCAGGGGCCGGATCGCCGGATGAGGCCGGGAGCCACCTGACGAGGCCTCGCGAAGCGTGTCGGCACCGGGCCGGAGCGCCCGGAGGCGAGTGGCGAGGACGCGGCCCGCGGGCCCGGCGGAGGGGGATTCCGCCGGGCCCGCGGGCCGCGTGGTGCCGCCTTCGGTCAGTTGGCGCGGTCGAAGTCGATCGCGCTGTAGGCCCGCAGCTTGGACAGCTTGTGGGTGGAGTCGATCTGCCGGATGGTGCCGCTCTTGGAACGCATCACCAGCGAGCTGGTGGTGGCGGTCTCCTGGCGGTAGTGCACGCCGCGCAGCAGCTCGCCGTCGGTGATGCCGGTGGCGACGAAGAACACGTTCTCGCCGCTGACCAGGTCGTCGGTGGAGAGCACCCGGTCGAGGTCGTGCCCGGCGTCCAGGGCCTTCTGGCGCTCGGCGTCGTCCTTGGGCCAGAGCCGGCCCTGGATCACGCCGCCCATGCACTTCATCGCGCAGGCGGCGATGATGCCCTCGGGGGTGCCGCCGATGCCCATCAGCAGGTCGACGCCGGTGCCCTCGCGGGCGGCCATGATGGCGCCGGCGACGTCGCCGTCGGAGATGTACTTGATCCGGGCGCCCGCCTCGCGGATCTCCTGGACCAGGCCCTCGTGGCGCGGGCGGTCGAGGACGACGACGGTGACGTCCTCGACGGCGATGCCCTTGGCCTTGGCGACCCGGCGGATGTTGACGGCCGGCGGCGCGGTGATGTCGACGAAGTCGGCGGCCTCCGGGCCGGTGACCAGCTTGTCCATGTAGAAGACCGCGCTCGGGTCGAACATGGTGCCGCGGTCGGCGACCGCCAGGACGGCGACCGCGTTGTTCATGCCCTTGGCGGTGAGGGTGGTGCCGTCGACCGGGTCCACCGCGACGTCGCACTCGGCGCCGGTGCCGTCGCCGACCCGCTCGCCGTTGTAGAGCATCGGCGCCTCGTCCTTCTCGCCCTCGCCGATGACGACGATGCCGTTCATCGAGACGGTGGAGACGAGGGTCCGCATGGCCCGGACGGCCGCGCCGTCGGCGCCGTTCTTGTCGCCGCGCCCGACCCAGCGGCCGGCGGCGAGCGCGGCGGCCTCGGTGACCCGGACGAGTTCGAGCGCGAGGTTCCGGTCCGGAGCCTCCGGCGCGACCTCCAGGGAGCTGGGCAGGTGGTGCGGGTACTGCGTGGTCATCGTCGTTACCTCTCTGTACGCGACGGCCAGTAAGCGCCCGACTACTGCCTGGTCGAACGCCGTGGTGAGGGTGTTGCGATCGTATCTGGCCCCGGGACGGGCGTCTGTGGCGCGGTACCCCCGGGGGGACGGGAACGGCACGTTTCGCCCCTCTCCCGCCCTCTTCACCCGGACGTGGACACCCCGGG
The DNA here is from genome assembly GCF_039527695.1 of Kitasatospora putterlickiae. Taxonomy (NCBI): domain Bacteria; kingdom Bacillati; phylum Actinomycetota; class Actinomycetes; order Kitasatosporales; family Streptomycetaceae; genus Kitasatospora; species Kitasatospora putterlickiae. The sequence goes on along the minus strand of NZ_BAAAKJ010000038.1, from coordinate 14,410 downwards.
TGCGGAGGCGCGCGTCGGCATGAGTCACCATGTGGGGGTGGCTGGAGAGAGCAAGGGCATGAGGGGTCGGCAGACCGTACGGGACATGATCCTGTCGATGCTGGCCGTCGGCGTCGTGGTCTGGGTCGGGTACCTGTTCCTGCCGCACGACGCGGACGGCGACGGGGTCCGCACGGTCGAGTACTCGGTGGCCGCGTCCTCGGCGAAGCGGGCCGCGCCGTATCCGCTGCTCTCCCCGGAGGGCCTGCCCGCGCAGTGGCGGGCCACCTCGGTGACCTACAACCCGGCGTCGATGGGCGGCGGCAAGGGCAACGCCTGGCACCTGGGCTTCGTCACCCCCTCCGGCCAGTACGCGGCCGTGGAGCAGAGCGACGCCAGGCCCGAGGACGTGATCAAGGCGGCGGTGGCCAGCGGCGAGCCGGACGGCACCGTGGACGTCGCCGGGCAGACCTGGGAGCGGGTGCAGGGCCCCAAGGCGCGGGCGCTCACCGTGCGGTCCGGCGGCGCGACGACCGTGCTGACCGGTACCGCCTCCTACGAGGAGCTGGCCGAGCTGGCGCGGGCGCTGAAGTAGTCCGGTTTCCGTCCCCGGAGCGGAGATCTCCGCTCCGCCGGGGCCGGCCGGGTGAACGCCGCAGGGTGAACGCCGGCCGGCGAAAGCGAAGGGCGAACGCGAAGGGCCCCGCACACCAGGTGTGCGGGGCCCTTCGCGCCGTCCGTCGGAGTCGGGCTCAGACGGTGGTGACGACCTCGTCGTAGGCCAGTCGCGGGGAGCGCGGGTACCAGGCGTTCTCGCCCGGCTTGCCGATGTTCACCACGGCCAGCACGGAGTGCTCGCCGTCGGCGAAGAACTCCTTGTTGACGCCCTCGGCGTCGTAGCCGGTCATCGGGCCGGCGGCCAGGCCGGCGGCGCGCACGCCGATGATGAAGTAGCCGGCCTGCAGGGCGCCGTTCATCGCGGCCGAGCTCTCACGGGCCGGGCGCTCGGTGAAGTAGTCCTTGGCGCCGGGGAAGTGCGGGAAGACGGTCGGCAGCTCCTCGTGGAACTCGTTGTCCACGGCCAGGATGGCGGTCAGCGGGGCGGCGGAGGTCTTGGCCTTGTTGCCCTCGCCGAGGTGCTGGACCAGGCGCTCGCGGGCCTCGGCCGAGCGGACCAGGACGACTCGCAGCGGCTGCTGGTTCATCGCCGTCGGGCCGAACTTGACCAGCTCGTAGATCGCCTGGACCTGCTCGTCGGAGACCGGCTCGTCGGTGAAGGTGTTGGCGGTGCGGGCCTCGCGGAACAGCAGGTCCTGGGCGGCGGCGTCGAGAACCAGGGCGTCGGTGGTCATGCTTGTGCACCTCAGGGGAGGAAGGAGAACGGTGGGATACGTCTTGGTTTGTCGGTCGACCGGCCGGAGCCGGTCATCCGGTCCCAACATGCGTGAACCTTCAACTGTTCCCCCGGGTGATGTGACCTGCCTCACCCCGTGGCGCCGCTCCCGCCTCAGCCTCGCGGCGGAGCCCCCTCCTCGGCGGCCAGCGCGGCGTCCAGCCGCTCCCGCGCGCCGTCCAGCCAGCGCTGGCAGACCTTCGCCAGCTGCTCGCCGCGCTCCCACAGCGCCAGCGACTCCTCCAGCGAGGTGCCGCCGTTCTCCAGCTGCCGGACCACCTCCAGCAGCGCGTCCCGCGCGTGCTCGTAGCCCAGCGCGTCGTCCGCCGGCGGGGTCTGCGCGGCCGTCGTCGCGTCCTGCTCCTGATCTGCCATGCCAGCCAGCGTAGGGGGCGCGACCGACAGCGCGGACCGCCCCCGCCGCCGTCCGGCCCGCCGCCGGATCCGCCGCTCAGTCCGCCGGCCGTCCGCCGGTCACCGTGACGTCGAAGCCGCCGCCCGCCACCCGGGCGTGCAGCCCCTCGCCGGCCACGGCCTGCGCCGGGTCGGTCACCACCGTGCCGTCGCCCCGCTGCAGCACCGCGTAGCCGCGCTCCAGGGTGGCCGCCGGGGAGAGCGCCACCACCCGGGCCAGGGTGTGCCCGAGATCGCTCTGCGCGTGGTCCAGCCGGTGGCGCAGGGTGCGCCGGGCCCGCTCCAGCAGCCCGGCCACCTCCTGCCCGCGTCCGTCCAGCATCCGCTGCGGCGCGGCCAGCACCGGGCGGCTGCGCACGCCGTCCAGCCCGTGCTGCTCGCGCTCCACCCGGGCCAGCACGTGCCGCCGGGCCCGGTCGCGCAACTGGCGGACCTTGGCCAGCTCCTCGCCGACGTCCGGCACCACCCGTTTGGCGGCATCGGTCGGCGTCGAGGCGCGCAGGTCGGCGACGAAGTCCAGCAGCGGCTGGTCCGGTTCATGGCCGATCGCGCTCACCACCGGCGTCCGGGCGGCCGCGACCAGCCGCACCAGGCCCTCGTCCGAGAACGGCAGCAGGTCCTCGACGCTGCCGCCGCCCCGGGCCACCACGATCACGTCCACCTCGGGGTGCTCGTCCAGCTCCCGGACGGCCTCGCTCACCCGCTCCACCGCGCTGACGCCCTGCACCGGCACGTTGCGGATCTCGAAGCGGACCGCCGGCCAGCGCCGCCGGGCGTTCTCCAGGACGTCCCGCTCGGCCGCCGAGCCCCGGCCGGTGACCAGCCCGACGCACTGCGGCAGGAACGGCAGCGGCTTCTTGCGGTCCGCGGCGAACAGCCCCTCGCCGGCCAGCCGCCGCTTCAGCTGCTCCAGCCGGGCCAGCAGCTCGCCCAGCCCGACCAGCCGGATCTCGGCGGCCCGCAGCGAGAGCTGGCCGCGCGCCGCGTACCACTCCGGCTTGGCGTGCACGATCACCCGCGAGCCCTCCTGCACCGCGTCCGCGACCTGGTCGAAGACGGAGCGGAAGCACGTCACGGTCAGCGAGACGTCGGCCTGCGGGTCGCGCAGCGTCAGGAACACCACGCCCGCCCCCGGCCGCCGGCTGAGCTGGGTGATCTGCCCCTCCACCCAGACCGCGCCGAGCCGGTCGATCCAGCCCCCGATCAGCGCGGAGACCTTGCCGACCGGGAGCGGCGCTTCGGGGGAGCTGGGGTTGGCCATGCGACGAGGTTATCCGCGCCCGCCGACAGCGGAAGCCCGCCGGCCGAGGAGCACCAGCAGTCCGACGGCCAGCCAGACCAGCCCCACCACCTGCGCGGTGCCCGAGGCCTCGGCCACCACCGCGCCGATCACCGCCACGCCCAGCACCGGCACCAGCACGTCCGTCAGCGGGTTCCCCGGGCGGTTGCGCACCGCGTACCAGCCCACCACCGAGGCGTGCAGCAGGGTGAACGCGGTGAGCGCGCCGATGTTCACCACCGAGGTCAGCCGGTCCAGCCCGTCGTCCCGGCCCGCCGCCCAGACCGCCGCCGCCATGGTGACCGCCGCCGACACCAGCAGCGCCCGGCGGGGCACCGCCGAGCCCGGGTCGACCGCGCCCAGGAAGCGCGGCAGCCGCCCGTCCCGGCCCATCGCGAACAGCAGCCGCCCGGCCGCCGCCTGCCCGGCCAGCGCCGCGAACGCCGCGCCGACCGCCTTGCTCGCCGCGACCAGGACGTGCAGCCAGTGCCCGACCGAGCCCTCCACCGTGTCGTAGAACGCCGACCCCTGCGCCGCCGGGTCCGCCGCCAGTTGCCCCGGGGTGAGCGGCTCCAGCAGCGCCGCCAGGTAGGTCTGCGCCACGAACAGCAGGCCGGCCAGCGCCAGGCACCAGAGCACCGCCCGGGCCACCGCCGCCGACGCGCCGACCGCCTCCTCCACGAAGGTCGCGATCGCGTCGAAGCCCAGGTAGGAGAGCACGGCCACGGAGACCGCCGCGAGCACCGCCGACAGCGAGAAGCCGCCGACCGCCGTGAACGGGCTCGCCCAGTCGCGCCGCGCGCCGTCCTGGGCCAGCGCCACCACGGCCGCCACCACGAACACCGCCAGCACCGCCAGCTCCATCACCAGCACCGCCAGGCCCACCACCGCCGCCGTCCGCACCCCGGCCAGGTTGAGCCCGGTGGTCAGCACCACCGCGAGCGCCGTCCACACCCAGCGCGAGACGTCCGGCACCAGCGAGTTGAGCGCGATCCCGGAGAACAGGTAGGCGACCGCCGGGATCAGCAGGTAGTCGAGCATCGCCATCCAGCCGGCGACGAACCCGGCCGCGTCGCCCAGCCCGGCCCGCGCGTAGGCGTACACCGAACCGGTCCGCGGCACCGCCCGCACCATCCGGGCGTACGAGACGGCGGTGAACCCCATCGCCACGGTGGCCACCAGGTAGACCGCGGCGACCGCCCCGTGGCTCTTGGCGTCGAGTACCCCGAACACGCCCACCGGCGCCATCGGGGCGATGAACAGCAGTCCGTACACCATCAGGTCACGCACGCCCAGGCTGCGCCGCAGCCCGTCCCGCCGGTCCCGGACGCCCGGCTCGACTCGCTCGCTCATAGCTTCCACATTTGAGCACCCGCGACCGGTTCCGGCGGGAACGCGGCACCAGTCGGCGCGGCCGCGTGCCGCCCGTACGATGGAGCCATGTCCTCCAACACCGCGCAGCGCCGTGTCCTGCTCGCCGCCCCCCGGGGCTACTGCGCGGGCGTCGACCGCGCCGTGATCGCCGTGGAGAAGGCCCTGGAGCAGTACGGGGCCCCCATCTACGTCCGCAAGCAGATCGTCCACAACAAGTACGTGGTGCAGACCCTGGAGAAGAAGGGCGCGATCTTCGTCGACGAGACGGAGGAGGTGCCCGAGGGCTCGATCGTGGTCTTCTCGGCCCACGGCGTCGCCCCCTCGGTGCACGACGAGGCCCGGGCCGGCAGGCTCGCCACCGTCGACGCCACCTGCCCGCTGGTGACCAAGGTGCACAAGGAGGCCGTGCGCTTCGCCGACGAGGGCTTCGACATCCTGCTGGTGGGCCACGAGGGCCACGAGGAGGTCATCGGCACGATGGGCGAGGCCCCGGACCGGATCCACCTGGTGGACGGCGCCGAGGACGTCGCCAACGTCCAGGTCCGCGACGAGTCCAAGGTCGTCTGGCTCTCCCAGACCACGCTCTCGGTGGACGAGACCATGGCCACCGTCGGCGAGCTGAAGAAGCGCTTCCCGCTGCTGGTCAGCCCGCCCAGCGACGACATCTGCTACGCGACCCAGAACCGCCAGGTCGCCGTCAAGCAGATGGCCCCGGAGACCGACCTGCTCATCGTGGTGGGCTCGAAGAACTCCTCCAACTCGGTGCGCCTGGTCGAGGTCGGCCTGGAGTACGGCGCCAAGGCCGCCCACCTGGTGGACTTCGCCGAGGAGGTCCGGGAGGAGTGGCTGGAGGGCGTCACCACGGTCGGCCTGACCAGCGGCGCCTCGGTGCCGGAGGTCCTGGTCGAGGGCGTGCTGGAGTGGCTGGCCGCGCGCGGCTACGAGGACGTCTCCACCGTCAAGACCGCCGAGGAGCACCTGGTCTTCTCGCTGCCCAAGGAGCTCCGCCGCGACCTGCGCGCCGAGGCCGCCGGCAAGCTGTAGGGCTTCGAGCCGTAGATCCTTCCGGCGGAGGACCCGGTGGCCCGTTCGGGTGCCGGGTCCTCCGCTGTGCGGGGCCAGGCGGGTTCTCGTAGGTTTTGTTCCGCACACAGGCCTGTGGACAACTTCGGCGGAGGGCGGTCGTCATGACAGCGGTATTCGGTGTGGACATCGGCGGCTCGGGCATCAAGGGCGCGCCCGTCGACCTCGCCCGGGGGGTGCTCGCCCAGGAACGCCACAAGGTCCTCACCCCGCAGCCCTCCGCGCCGGAGGCCGTGGTCGCCGCCGTGTGCGAGGTGGTCCGCCACTTCGGCCACCAGGGCCCGGTGGGCCTGACCTTCCCCGGGGTGGTCGTCGACGGCCGCACCACGACCGCCGCCAACGTCGACAAGGGCTGGGTCGGCCTGGACGCCGCCGGCCTGTTCAGCGAGGCGCTGGACCTGCCGGCCGTGGTGCTCAACGACGCCGACGCGGCGGGCCTCGCCGAGACGACCCACGGCGCCGGCCGCGGCCGGTCCGGGGTGGTCCTGGTGCTCACCTTCGGCACCGGCATCGGCAGCGCCCTGTTCGTGGACGGCGTGCTGGTGCCCAACACCGAGCTCGGCCACCTGGAGATGCGCGGCAAGGACGCCGAACGGCGGGCCTCCTCGGCGGCCAAGGAGCGGCACGGGCTGAGCTGGACGCAGTGGGCCGGGCGGGTGGACGAGTACCTGGACCTGGTGGAGAAGCTGTTCTCGCCGCAGCTGATCGTGATCGGTGGCGGGGTGAGCCGCAAGCACGAGAAGTTCCTGCCGCTGCTGCGCGAGCGCACGGCGCGGGTCGTTCCGGCGGAGCTGCGCAACGACGCCGGCATCGTGGGCGCGGCCATGGCGGCGGCCCGCGCCACCGCCTGACCCCTTCCCGGTGGCGGGGCGGGTCAGCGCGCGCGGTGGATCCGGCGCTGGGCGACGAACCTGGCCAGCACGATCGCGGCGGCCAGTCCGGTCCCCGTGAAGAGCCAGCCGGAGCGGGTGGCCAGGTTCGTCGCCAGCGCCACCAGCTGCGCGGTCACCCCGGTGGAGGTGACCGGCCCGAACAGCAGCAGCGCCACGGCGAAGGCGATCGGCCCGCTGATCGGCGCGGCCAGCAGGTCGACGTACCGGACCCGGACCGCCAGCTGGAAGCAGACCAGCAGGTAGCCGACGCCGAACAGGACCCCGGGCGCGCCGAAGGCCAGCCGCTCCAGACCCGCCACCGCCACCGTCGCCACCAGCGCGGCCACCCCGGTGCCGACCGCGGTCAGCCGGGCCGGCCGGCCGTTGCGGCGCCGCCCGTAGAGCCGCCCGGCGATCCGGGGCGGGCCGGACGGTCCGGACACGGCGCGTAGCCGGGACCCGGGGCCGCGGCCCCGCCCCGCGGGCTTGCCGGCGGCCTTGCCCGCGGGCTTCCCGGTGGTCCTCACACGGGCCCTCCCGGCGGGATCGGCGGGCTCCCCGGCGCTCTCGCGGGCCCGGCCCGGCCCGGGGACGGCGGCCCCGGCCGCGCCGTTCGGCGGTCGGCGTCTGGGCCCTGGCGGCTGCGTACGGATGCTCTGCTCCACCCACCCAACGTACGGTCCGATCATCGCCACACTGTGTAATGGGCCGTCGGAGTCTGTGCCGTGTCCCCGGACGGCGTATTGATGTGACCGTGGCTCAACTGCCCGGGGGAAACGGAGGACCCGACGATTCTCGTTCGAACGGTCGCGCCGCGTCCAGTTGGACATTCCGCCGGGGCGCCGCGGCCTCCGCTCCGGCGACCCGTTCGGCGACCGGCTGGAGTTCCCGGCCCCGCCGCCGGGGCGGCGGACGGCCGACCCGCTGCCCGTAGACTGGGGGATCGGTCCGGCGTCCGGGCCGGCCCAACTCCTCCAAGCCCACGGGACTGCGCTTCATGTCGCTCACGATCGGAATCGTCGGCCTGCCGAACGTCGGCAAGTCGACCCTGTTCAACGCCCTGACCAAGAACGACGTGCTGGCGGCCAACTACCCGTTCGCCACCATCGAGCCCAACGTCGGCGTCGTCGGCGTCCCGGACGAGCGGCTCGACAAGCTCGCCGAGATCTTCGGCTCGCAGCGCATCCTCCCGGCCACCGTCGACTTCGTCGACATCGCGGGCATCGTCCGCGGCGCCAGCGAGGGCGAGGGCCTGGGCAACAAGTTCCTCGCGAACATCCGCGAGTCGGACGCCATCTGCCAGGTCGTGCGCGCCTTCACCGACCCCGACGTGGTCCACGTGGACGGCAAGGTGTCCCCCAAGGACGACATCGAGACCATCCACACCGAGCTGATCCTGGCCGACCTGCAGACCATCGAGAAGGTCCTGCCCCGGCTCCAGAAGGAGGCGCGCCTCAAGAAGGACACCGCCCCCGTCCTGGCCGCCGCCGAGGCCGCCCAGGCGATCCTGGAGACCGGCAAGACCCTCTTCGAGGCCGGCTTCGACACCGCCCCGATCCGCGAGCTGCACCTGCTGACCGCCAAGCCCTTCCTCTACGTCTTCAACGTGGACGAGGACGAGCTGGGCGACGAGGACTTCAAGCAGGCCCAGCGCGACCTGGTCGCCCCCGCCGAGGCGATCTTCCTCAACGCCAAGATCGAGTCCGAGCTGATCGAGCTGGAGGACGCCGAGGCCCTGGAGCTCCTCCAGTCCATGGGCCAGGACGAGCCCGGCCTCGCCACCCTCGCCCGCGTCGGCTTCAACACCCTGGGCCTGCAGACCTACCTCACCGCCGGCCCCAAGGAAGCCCGCGCCTGGACCATCAAGAAGGGCGCCACCGCCCCCGAGGCCGCCGGTGTGATCCACACCGACTTCCAGAAGGGCTTCATCAAGGCCGAGGTCATCTCCTTCACCGACCTCGTCGAGACCGGCTCCCTCACCGAGGCCCGCGCCAAGGGCAAGGCCCGCATCGAGGGCAAGGAATACGTCATGCAGGACGGCGACGTCGTGGAATTCCGCTTCAACGTGTGAGCATATGGACACTTTGAGATAGCAAGATCTGTCGGATCCGCAGGTCGGACGGGGCCCGCCTCCCTTGAGGCGGGCCCCGATCTCTTTGCCGTGCTGACCTGGTGCTGACTTCTTCGGCCCGCTGCATCCACGTGAGTGGTACGTTATGTGGTACCGCTAGTGGAGGGGTTCAGTCGATGTCGATCACTGCCAGCGAGGCGCGCAAGGCTCTCTTCCCGTTGATCAAGAAGGTCAATGACGATCACGAGGCCATCGAGATCGTCTCCAAGCACGGAAATGCCGTACTCGTCTCGGCCGAGGACTATGCCGCCTTGCGTGAAGGCTCCTACCTGCTGCGCTCGCCCGTGAATGCCCGCCGCTTGCTCAAGGCGTACGAGAACGCCCTCGGCGGCATAGGGCTTTCCGAGCGGGAGCTCATCGACCCTGATGCGGCGGATGGCGAGAAGGGTGCCGCGTGAGGCTCGTCTTCGAGGAGACCGGCTGGGAGGACTACACCTCCTGGCTCAAGAGCGACCGCAAGATGCTCGCCCGGATCAACAGGCTCATCGAGGACGTGTTGCGCGACCCGTTCACTGGCATCGGCAAGCCCGAGCCGTTGAAGTACCACTTGCCCGGGGCCTGGTCGCGGCGGATCGACGACGAGCACCGCCTCGTCTACTTGGTGACGGACCGGGAGATCATCGTTCTGGCCGCCCGCTACCACTACTGATGGCTGGCCGCGCGTTCGGGTCCCCGTGCTGATTCTGTGCTGACTTGGGCCGCCGGGATCGGCATTTTCGCAGCTCACAGCGCTGCAGTGGGAGTTCCGCTTCAACGTGTGATGATTCCGATGTGATGTGATCCGCCGAACGCGCGGGTCGAGCGGGCCTTGCCTCCCTCGGGGCGAGGCCCGCTTTCGTGTCGCGTCGACGTGGCGCCGATCCGGCCCGTTCAGCAGGCGAAGCCCGGGGAGTTCGCGAAGAAGGTCAGGAACGACCAGGTCTGGGCGCCGATGACGCCGTCCACGATGATGCCGGCGCACGACTGGAAGCGCCTGGTGGCGGCGTCCGTGACGGGGCCGAATTGGCCGTCCACGAGGAGCGGTTCCCCGGTCAGCGAGGAATTCAGGTAGCACTGCGCCTGTTTCACCGCCTCGCCCGACGAGCCCTGCTTGAGCGTCGGCCGGGCATTGGTGAAGTTGCAGATCTGGGTGGGCGGGTTGTTGGTCACCTCGGGACTCCTTTGCGATCACACCCGATCGGGGGCGAACGGTTGGTCCGCGCCTTTCCAGCGAAGCACAGGCCCTGAGGGGCCGCAGCCCGTGGGCGCCGGGGTCAGCCGACGGTGACGGTGAGGGTGCCAGTGGGGTTCGGGGTGATGGTGAGGGCTTCGAGGGTGGCGGCGTGGGCGGTGGGGTGGTGGGCGGCGGCGCGCGGGCCGATGCCTATCACCGGCATGCCGGCGGCGTGGGCGGCGGCGATGCCGGCCGCGGAGTCCTCGAAGGCGAGGCAGTCGCCGGGGGCGAAGCCGAGGGCGGCGGCGCCCTTGAGGAAGCCCTCGGGGTCGGGCTTGCTGGCGCCGACGGACTCGGCGGTGACCAGGACCGGCGGCAGGGGGAGGCCGGCGGCGGCCATCCGGATGCGGGCGAGCGGGGCGTCGGCGGAGGTGACCAGGGCGTGCGGGAGGCCGGCCAGGGCGGCGAGGAAGGCGGGGGCGCCGGGGATCGGGACGACGCCTTCGGTGTCGGCCTTCTCCTCGGCGAGCATCCGGTCGTTCTCGGCGAGGTTGACCTCCATCGGGCGGTCGGGGAGCAGGACGGCCATGGTGGCCTGGCCCTGCCGGCCGTGGGCGACGCGCAGCACCTCGGTCTGGTCGAGGCCGTACGCCTCGGCCCAGCGGCGCCAGCAGCGCTCGACCACGGCGTCGGAGTTGACCAGGGTGCCGTCCATGTCGAGGAGGAGGGCGCGGGGGGTGAAGGTCGTCGAGGGCATCGGGCGGCTCCAGGGGGGAAGGTATTGTTTAACTAGGATACAAAAGATCGCCCGGTGCTCCGGCCTCAGCCCGGCAGGTGCGCGTTGACCGCGCGGGCCTCCTCGGCCAGCTCGGGCAGCTCCACCAGCTCGACGCCGGCCGCCTCCAGCCGCGCGGCGCCCCGGGTCTCGGCGACGAAGGTGGACGGCTCGCGCCAGGCCACCACCACCCGGGGGACGCCGGCCGCGATCAGCAGCTCGGCGCACGGCACCGGACGGGAGGCGCGCTGCCCGCAGGGCTCCAGCGAGCTGTAGACGGTCGCGCCGCGCAGCCGCGGGTCGCCGGCCGGGAGCTTGCCGAGCGCCGCCTCCTCGGCGTGGTCGTGGCCGTCCACCTCGCGGCTGAACCCCTCGGCCAGTACGGTCCCGTCGGCGGCCACGATCACCGCGCCGACCGAGAAGGCGGTCTCCGAGGGCGGGCAGCGGCGGGAGAGCTCGACCGCCCGGCGCAGGAAGGCCAGGTCGGCGGCGCGCGGGTCGGCTGGACGCGGGTCGGTCACGGGGCGGGCTCCTTCGGGGCGTACCTGAGCAGGACGACGTCGCCCACCGTACGGGCCCCCAGCAGCCGCATCCGGCGGGCCGGTCCGCCGGGGAAGTCCGCAGGCCCGACGAACCGCGGCGCCCCCGCCTGGCCGACCAGCAGCGGTGCCACCGCCAACTGGAGCTCGTCCGCCAGCCCCTGGGCCAGGAACTGGGTGTGCACCCCGCCGCCGCCCTCCACCATCAGCCGCCGCACCCCGCGCGCGCCGAGGTCGTCCAGCACCGCGCCCAGCTCCACCGCCGCGCCGAGCGCCACCACCTCGGCCAGCCCGTCCAGCGCCGGGCGCAGCACGGCGGCCCCGGCGTCCGTGGTGTAGGCGAGCCGCTCGCCGCCGGTGTGCCAGAACCGCAGCGAGCGGTCCAGCCGGCCGCTCGCGCTGAGCGTCACCTTCAGCGGGTGCTCGGGGCGGCCCGCCGCGCGCCGGGCGGCCCGCCGTCCGGGGTCGTTGACCAGCAGCCGGGGGTTGTCCGCGCGCAGGGTGTTGCCGCCGACCAGGATCGCGTCGCTCGCGGCCCGTTCGGCGTCCACCCGGTCGAAGTCGTCCGGGCCGGAGAGCAGCAGTCGCTCGGGGGAGGCGTCGTCGAGGTGCCCGTCGAGCGACATCGCGGCGCTCAGCAGGACGAAGGGGCGCGGCGCGGGCATGGTGGAACCGTTCTGTGAGGCGACTGCCCGTCCACGGTACGGCGCGGGCGGACGGGGAGGGGACGGGCGGTGGCCGGTGTTCGCCGGACGGCCCGCTGCCGTCGGGGCGGCGTTCGCCGACGGGCCCCACCCTGGTCCGGACCTCGTACCGCCCCCCACGTCGAAGGGCAGTCACCGTGTCCCGTCCCTCCCGCCGCCTGCTGCCGCTGGCCGTCGCCACCGCCGCCCTGCCGCTGCTCGCGCTGCCGGCCGGTCCCGCCGCCGCCGCGTCCTACGGCACCCCGACGATCACGCTCTCCGCCGCCTACCTGTCCGGCGCGGTCGCCGCCACCGGCGACCCGACGGTCACCGTCACGGTCGCCCAGAGCGGCGCCCCGGTCTCCTCGCTCACCGTGGCCGCCACCGCCAGCACCCGCACCGCCGTGGCCGGGACCGGCGACGTCACCGTCACCGGCACCGGTTCGGCCCGCACGCTCGCGGTGGCCGCGCGGGGAGTCGGTTACACCGACCTCACCGTCAAAGTCACCGGGCTGGGCGGCAAGACCGCGTCGAAGACGCTGCACTACGCGGCCTCGGCGGCCGTGCAGCACTCGGCGGACAGCCGCTACCTGACCGGCTCCAGCGACGCCTCGGCGGCGGTGGACGCGGGCGACGGGTACATCGTGGTGGCCGACGACGAGTCCAACGTGCTGCGGCTGTACGACCGCGGCGCCTCCGGTGCGCCCGTGCGCACCTGGGACTTCTCCTCGGCGCTCGGCGTCACCAAGGAGATCGACATCGAGGGCGCCACCCGGGTCGGCGGCACCGTCTACTGGACCGGCTCGCTGGGCAACAACAAGGACGGCGAGATCAAGACGGCCCGGCACATCGTGTTCGCCACCACCGTCACCGGCTCGGGTGCCACCACCCAGCTCGCGCTCGCCGGTTCCTCCTCCGTGCTGCGCGGCGACCTGATCAACTGGGACCGCGCGCACGGCGACCGCTACGGCTTCGCGGCCGGCTCGGCGGCCGGCGAGGCGCCCAAGCAGGTCGACGGCTTCAACGTCGAGGGCCTGGAGTTCGCGCCGGGCGGCACCACCACCGCGTACGTGGGCTTCCGCGCGCCGCTCACCCCGGCGGTCACCGGCGGCCGGGCCCTGCTCGTGCCGGTCACCAACTTCCCGTCCCTGTTCAGCGGCGCGCACGCCACCTTCGGCGAGCCGGTCGAGCTGGACCTCGGCGGGCTCTCGGTGCGCGACCTGCGGCGCAACGCGCTCGGCCAGTACCTGATCGTGGCCGGCTCCTGGGCGGCGGACGACAACTCCGACCCGTACGCGCTGTACCGCTGGGACGGCCAGCCCGGCTCGCAGCCGGTCAAGCTGCTCGACCTGCCGACCTCCGACGCGGGCGGCTGGGAGGCCGCGCCGGACGTCCCGGACCTCACCGCCCCCGGCGCCCGGGTGCAGCTGATCACCGACAACGGCTCGGCCGTGCTGTACGGCGACGGCATCGAGGCGAAGGACCTGGCCAACCCGGAGTTCAAGAAGTCCCGCACCACCTGGTTCACCGTCAACTAGGCAGCGCGGCAGGTCCGTCGGGCCCCGCCCGGGCGGCGCTTCGTCCGGGCGGGGGCCGATGTGTTCCCGGCGGCAGGGCGGTGGCCCCGGCGGGCGATCGTCATGTGAGACGAATCTTCTTGAAATGCGGGACGGCGAGTAGCGTCGGGGGCGTTGAGGAGCAGCCGATCCCGAGGGGGACGCCACCATGACCGCGCCGAAGCCCGTCGTCTACACCCATGGCCACCAGGAGTCCGTACTGCGCTCGCACCGCTCCCGGACCGTCGAGAACTCGGCCGGCTATCTGCGCGACCGGCTGGAGCCCGGCCGGTCCGTGCTGGACATCGGCTGCGGCCCCGGCACCATCACCGCCGACCTGGCCGAACTGGTCGGGCCGGGCGGCCGGGTGGTGGCCGCGGACGCCTCCGCGGAGGTGCTCGACGCGGCCGCCGCGTACGTCGCCGGACGGGGCCTGTCCAACGTCGTGTTCGAGGTCGCCGACGTGCACCGGCTGCCGTACGCGGACGGGGAGTTCGACGTGGTGCACGCCCACCAGGTGCTGCAGCACGTGGCCGACCCGGTCGGCGCGCTGCGCGAGCTGCGCCGGGTCGTCGCCGAGGACGGCGTGGTCGCGGTCCGGGACGTGGACTACGCGACCATGGCCTGGTACCCGCAGACGCCCGGACTGGACCGCTGGCTGGAGCTGTACCGGCGGATCGCCCGGCGCAACGGCGGCGAGCCGGACGCCGGACGGCGGCTGCTGTCCTGGGCCCGGGCGGCCGGCTTCACCGACGTCACCGCCACGTCGAGCACCTGGACGTACGCGACGCCCGGGCAGCGCGCGTGGTGGGGCGGGATGTGGGCGGACCGGATCACGGACTCCGCCATCGCGCGGACGGCGGTGGCCGAGGGGTACGCGGACGAGGCCGAACTGGCCCGGATCGCGGCCGGGTGGCGGGAGTGGGCGGCCGCCGACGACGGGTGGTTCGCGATGGTGCACGGGGAGGTGCTGGCCCGGCGCTGATCGGGCGCGTGGGGCTGCGGTGAGGGGATGGTTCGTGCGGAGGGGAAAAGGTGCGCGGGTGTTTCACAAGATCCGGTAGAGTCGCGCGCCAGTTCCCGTACCCGAGGCCCGCCGTGATCCGTCCGCGGGCACCGCGGGTCGCCGTCCTGCCGAGTCGTCGCCCGCCACCCGCGCGGGCCGGGGGAGATCGCACG
>NZ_BAAAKJ010000037.1:29943-31498 GCF_039527695.1 Kitasatospora putterlickiae | reverse complement strand
CGGCGGCCTCGAAGAGTTCGGGCAGGGTCGCCTCGGGCGCCGGGGCGCCGGGCGGCAGGTCCTCGGGGCGGTAGGTGATCACCAGACAGAGCCGGGGCGGCAGGTCACGGGCCAGCCGGAGCAGCAGGTCGAGGGTCGCGTCGTCGGCCCACTGCACGTCCTCGACCACCAGCACCGGGTCGTCCAGCGCGGCCAGCAGCGCCCGCACGCCCTGGGCCAGCAGCCGGCGGGCGGACAGCAGGTCGCCGTCGTCGGCCGGCGCGGCGGGCAGCCGGTCGGCGAGGTCCGGCAGCACCCGGCGCAGCGCCCCCGCACTGGGCGGCAGCCGGTCGGGCGGGGGCAGCAGCGCGGCGGCGTCGCGCAGGGCGTCCACCACGGGGCCGAACGGCTCCGGCTCGCGCAGCGGATGGCAGCGGCCGAGGAGCACGGTGCGCCCCGTCGCCGAGGCGCACGCTCCGTCCAGTGCCCGTACCGCCTCGGTGACCAGTCGCGACTTGCCGACGCCGGCCTCGCCCTCGACGAGCAGCACGGCGGGCGGCCGGGCCAGCCCTTCGGCGATCCGGGCGAGTTCCCGGACCCGGCCCACGAAGCCGCGGCCCTCGGGCGCGGAAGGAGTCTGAACGGGCATGCGTCCCATCATGCCCGCGCCCGTCCCGTCCGGGTCGGGCGGGGCGGGCACGGCCGCTCAGAGCACCCCGGACACCACCGCGCCGCCGTCGGGGAACGGCGCCGGAACGGCGGCCGCGGCGAGCCGCCGATGATCGGGGGCGTCCCGGAACGCGCCGACCGGGCGGACCACCCGGCCCGGCGCCTCGACGACCTCGCAGCCCGCCCGGGCGAGGCGTTCGACGGTCTCCGCCGCCGCGCGGTCGTCGAGCGAGAACACGAACGGGCCGGGCACCAGCACCACGTCCACCCAGCCGCGCTCGGCCGCCGTCAGCAGGCTGGCCAGGGCCGGCAGCGGGCCGCGGGTGCTCAGCCCGTGGTCGGCGTAGACGGTGGGGTGGGGCAGCGCGAGACGGTGGGCCAGGTGCTCCATGGTGGAGCGGACGTATTCGGCCTCCTGGGGGTCGTACGGGCGGCACCGCAAGTACATCGCGGACCGCCGGGCCGCCCGGTTCAGCGGTTCGTGGGGGTCGTGCATGCCGTTCACCTGGCCTTGCTCGCTGTGATGGGTGGGGGAGTGCGGTTGCGGGCCGGTGTCCAGCGGACCTCCGGAACGGTACGGGGATCAATGGGGGTGACTACCCATTGATCCTCTTGATCCTCTTGGGCCCCGCCGTGCCCGGTGGGCGCCGGACACCTGAGATCGTGCGGATCGCCGGGGCCGGGGCCAAGAGCGGGGCACCGGCGCCCCGTGGTGCGCGGGGTGGCGACCCGGGCCCCCGCGCGCGGGTCTGCCCGGCACGCCGCCGTCCCGCCCCCCGCCCACCTGCGGTTTCCCGTCCTCCTCTGCCCGGGGTCGGCGCGCCCCGGCCCCGATCGGTCGTGGTGCCCCGCCGTGGTGCACGAAGCACCGCGCGCCCCCGCCGCGCTTCGCACACGCCCCGGGCCC
>NZ_BAAAKJ010000037.1:24110-29930 GCF_039527695.1 Kitasatospora putterlickiae | reverse complement strand
GGCCGCCCGGCGGGGAGGCCGGGCAGCGGCGGGAACCGGGGGTCAGGGCGCGGGCACGGTGTCCGTGAAGGACGTCCCGGCGGCGCGGTAGGCCGCGACGGCGGTGCCGACCTGGGCGGGCGTCAGCACCTGGTCCTTGACGTGCAGGACGTAGTCCACCTGCTCCTCGTACGCGCGCGCCTCGGTCCCGGTCCGGCCGGCCAGGTCGGTGAGCCACTGGTTGAAGGCGATCACCATCGGCCGCTCGGGGAGGTAGCGGGCGTCGTGGCGGGAGAACTCGGCCCCGTCGACGTAGTAGACGATGGCGCTGCCGTCGATGGTCAGCACCAGGTCGTGCCAGCCGGCGAACGAGGTCCGGGAGGTCGTGTACTGGTTGACCGAGCCCTCGGGGCCGTACGTCTCCCACGAGGTGGTGAAGAAGATGTTCGAGGTCTCGCCCCAGCCGCCGTTGGGGAGGTACTCGAAGTCGTACTCGGCGTAGTCGTCGGCGTTCGGGGCCTTGAGGTCGTTGATCGTGAAGAAGCTCTGCACCAGGTGGTCGCCGTCGGGACCGGTCACCGGCGCGTCGGCGAAGCGGACCCGGGCGGCGTACGTGCCGTCGCGGAACTTCATCGCCTGGCTGTGGAACTCGCTCTGGCGGGTGGACTCGGCGGTCCCGGCGGTCGAGGTCCGCAGGGTCATCACCGAGTTGCCGTCCTGCTCGGCGAAGGTGACGTTCTCCGGCGCCCAGGTCGCCCCGGCGACGCCCGGACCGCCGCCGCCGGAGCGGGCGTTCCAGCCGTGGGCGGCGAGCGCGGGGTCGGTGTGGCCGCTGTAGTCGAGGTCGTCGAAGAGCACCTGGCCCGCCGGGACGGTCGGCCTGGTGGGGGCGGTGCCCCAGACCTGGACGCCCGCGACGTGGGCGGTGACCTTGGCCCAGTCCGCGTAGCCGCTCTGGGTCGCGCCGAAGGAGTAGTCGTCGCCCTGCTGCATGGACTGCCAGTCGGTGCGGTGGACGCGCAGCTGCAGGTCGCCGCTGTCGGCCCCGGGGGCGAGCGTGCCGGCGCCGGCGGTGAACCCGATCTCCAGGTAGCGGTCGGCGGCCGCGCCGGACTCCTGGATGGTGCCGATGGTGCCGGTGACGTTGGCGCAGCCCCGGACGGCCCAGTCGCAGGCGAAGCGGTACGCGGCCAGGGGCGAGTCGGACCGGAAGTAGTAGCGCAGCTTGACCTGCTCCAGGGCGACCGGTGCGGAGCCGGTGTTGACGACCTTGAGCCACGGCGAGACCTGCGCGCCACCGCCGCCGCCGTTGCGGTACCGCACGGTGAGCGACTCTCCGGCGGCCGCGGCCGGCAGCGCGCCGAGCACACCGGCGCCCAGTCCGGCGGCGGTGACGGCGGCGACGAGCGCCGCGCGGACGCGGGGGCGCCGGCGGCTGGATCGGACGGTCATGGGGGTTCCTCTCCTGGTGTGGGGGATGGCGCGCGGCACCGGCGGAGGGGAGCCCGGTGTCACCTCGGGTACGGCGTGGGGGAGGAGGCGGCGGGCCGCGTTGATCAGAAAGTGGCATAGACCAAATTTCACGGTCAACCCCGAATCGGGCCGATCGGCCGGAACGCGGACATCCGCCGCCGGGAGTGGCTGATTGTGCCTGTTGGCGGCCGTCGTACGGCGCTTCCGGCTACGGCGTTTGAGGCCGAGGGGGCCGGGGAACGGAAGTTCGACAGTGCGCCGGGCCGCGATACGATCCCGCGTCAGGGCGGTCGGAAGGGGGACGCGGTGGCGAGTGGCGATGTGGCGGCCGGCATCCCCGTCCGGGATCCGGACGAGCACGTGCGGTTCGCGCGCTACCGTCGTGCCTTCGACGCGGTGGCCCCGGACGACGCGGCCGATCTCGTCGCCCGGGTGCTCACCGACCCCGATCCGGCGATGGCGAACACCGCGGTCTGCGAGTACCTCGACCGGCGGGCCGCCGAACTGCTCACGGATCCCGGCTACCCCGCCTGGTCGCTGGAGCTGACCGGGCCCGTGGCGGTCGACGCCTTCACCGCGCGGCGCCTGCGGGAGTGGACGCTGCTGCGGGCGATCGCCCTGGACGAGCCGTGGGAGGCCGAGCAACTGCTCACGGCCTCCAACTGGCTGCAGCTCCACGTCGCCGGGCGACCGCCGGCCGGAGCCGCCCGCTCCGCCCTGCCCTTGCTGGCCGAGGGCGGCCGCACCCGGCGCATCCGCAACATCGCCAGGTCCCGGATCCCCCGACCCGGGTAGCGGACCCGCTCGTGCCCGACCCGTTCGCCTCCTCCCCCATCCTTCGCCGCCCACCGCGGGCGACCGTTCAGAAGGGCCCGCACCGTTGAGCCTCCCGTCGCACCGGCAGCCGCCCACCCCGGCCGACGCCGCACCGCCCGCCGGACGGGTCGATCCCGCCCTCGCCGACCGCCTCACCGACGCGGTGCTGCTCGCCGGCCTGCCGGTCGCCTTCGGTGACCACGGGCCCGGCGTACGCATCCGGCCCGCCCGGCCCGCCTTCGACGGGGACCCGTGCGCGGGCGTGGCCGCCCTCGACTGGCTGCCGTCCCCGCGCCTTTCCGGCGCCGCCGCGGTGGCGGAGCCGGGCCAGGCGGCCGAATCGGCCCGCGAGGTGGTCGAGACGGCCATGACGAACGCGCTCGCCGAGTTCCTGCCGGCCTTCGGCCTGGAGACCAGCCGCGACCGGACCGGCCGGGAGCTGCGGGTCGACGGCCGGAGCGTGACCAGCGGCGTCCTGACCATCCCGCCCGGCGTCCTGGTCGCCCGCCCGGCCGGACCCACCCCGGCCGAACTCGGCCTCCCGGCGGGCCTGGTCGCCGTCCTCCGCCGCAGCGCCGCCCTGGCCGGACTGCCGCTGGCCACCCACCTCGCCGCCACCGGCATCACCCTCGCCCCCTTCGCCCCGACCGGCGGCGCGGACGACCGGGACGGTGCGGCGGACCTCGCCTGGAACCCCGCCCGCCGCCTCGCCGACCTGGCCGACAGTGCCCTGCCCGAAGCCGCCCGGGCCGCCACCGCCCGCGCCGCTGTCGACGGCGCCATGCGGCACGCCCTCGGCACCGCCCTCCGGGCCTGCGGCACGCACCTGCGCTGGCTGCACGCCCACCAACTCCTGCGCGCCTACGGCGAGTCCACCTCGGCCCTCCGCCGCTGACCGGCGGCCGGGAGGGTCGCGCGGCCGTTCCGCGCGACACTCCCGGCTGGAGGTGTGCTCGAACGGCTGCATCGTCCGACGGCCACCCGGGCCGTGGGTCTCGTGGGTGCCGTCGGCAACCTCGGTCCAGGCCTGGCCGGAGCCGCCGTACTCGTGCTCCCGGTCGCAGAGCTGGTCCGGCCGGCGGTGTCGCGCGGACCGGGGAAGCACAGGTGCCGCCCGGTCCCGTCGAGCTTCCAGAGCTCGACGTGGAACCCGTCATCGGTGAGTCGCGCCGCCGCCCGACGGGCGTTGCGGACGCCGGAGTACGTGTTCCACAGGGTGGCCACCCGCGTCCCGTTGTCGGCGCGGACGGCGGCCGGGCGCGTGGTGGTCACGGCCGGCGCAGGAGGAGACCCGGCAGCCGACCGCGGACGTGTCGGGGGCGGTGACGTGACCAGGGAGCGCGTCCCTAGCCGCCCGCCTCGGTCCCGCCCCGCTCGGTGCGCGGTGCCGTCCACGCCGTGGCCGCGAGCAGCAGGGCGAGGGCGATGAGCAGGGCGCTGAGCCAGAAGGGGCCGCGCGCACCGGCGGTCCCGGTCAGCGTGGCCGCGGCGGCGAGGGGGCCGGCGGCGGCGCCGAGGTTGAGGGCGGCGGTCGCGCAGGCACCGGCCAGGGCCGGGGCCCCGGCGGCCTCGTAGAGGACACGGGTGATCAGTGTGCCGCCCACCGCGAACGACAGCGCGCCCTGGACGAACACCAGGGCGAGCAGCGCGGCGGGCCGGTCGGCCAGCAGGGCCAGGGCCGGCCACCCGGCGAGCAGCAGCGCGCCGCCGGTGGCGAGGACGGGGACGGGGTAGCGGTCGGAGAGCCGGCCGGCCGTGGTGACACCGGCGAAGGAGCCGGCGCCGAACAGCACCAGGACGACCGGGACCCACGACCGGTCCAGCCCGGCGGTCGCGGTCACCACGGGGGCGAGGTAGGTGAAGCCGGCGAAGGTCGCCGCGTTGACCAGGGCGGCGAGCAGCATCACCGTTCCCAGCCGGGGGCTGCGCAGTCGTGCGAACTCCGCTCGCACGGCGGGCCGTTCGGCGGTCTCGGAGGGTGCGCGGCCCCCCGGCACGCCGGCGAGGACGCCGAGGGCGGCCGGCAGGCAGAGTGCGGCGACGGCCCAGAAGACGGCCCGCCAGCCGAGCGCCGAGCCCAGCGCCGCCCCGGCGGGGACACCGATGACCGTGGCCACCGTGGTGCCCGACAGCAGGACGGCGAGCGCGCGTCCCTTCCGGTCGGCGGGCACCAGGGCGGCGGCCGTGGTCAGCGCGAGGGCGAGGAACGCGGCGTTGGCGAGCGCCGCGACCACCCGGGTCGCGAGCAGGACGGCGAGGTTCGGGGCGGTCGCTCCCGCGCCGTGCGCCGCCGTGAAGAGCAGGACGGATCCGAGCAGGCCCCACCGCGCGGGCAGGGCGCGGGCGAGCACCGCCGTCAGCGGCGCGCCGACGACCATCCCGATCGCGAAGGCCGAGGTGAGCGCGCCGGCCGCGCCGACGGTGACGTCGAGGTCCGAGGCGATGGCCGGCAGCAGGCCGGCGAGCATGAACTCCGAGGTGCCCATGGCGAAGACCGCCACGGCGAGCAGGTACAGCGGAAGAGGCATCGAGTGGCTCCGGGGTGAGGAGAGGCGCGGGAAGGGCGACTCGTCACCGCGGTCAGCACCCGGGAGCGCGCGCGACCGGCCACGCGGCGCGGACGGCGGCGCGGCGGCTGCGGACTCGGGGACTCAGGGATTCAGGGGGCTGACGGCGGGTGACCGAAAGCCCCCACCTCGTCCGACTCGGGACTCGACACGGTTCGCACGCTACCGCATCGCCGTCCGGTGCCGCACGCCGATTGACGGAACGTCAAACTGGTCCAGACCATTGACGCTGGGCGTCGCGCTCCCTACGGTATGGGCATCCACCTGGCGCAGGCATGCCAAGGTCAACATTGGTCGGCGCACCCCCACACGCGCCGCCTGCCGCGCCGGGCGCACTCTCCATCCCCCCACGGAGGAGCATCATGCGCAAACGCCACATCGTCGGCGCGGCCCTGGCCGCGCTCGCCGTCCCGCTCACGATGGCCATCCCGGCCAACTCGCACGGGTTCATCAACCTCCCGCCGAGCCGCTCCGCCCTGTGCGGCGCGGGTGTCGTCAGGAACTGCGGCGACATCCAGTGGGAGCCGCAGAGCGTCGAGGGCCTGAAGGGCTTCCCGAGCCGCGGTCCCGCCGACGGCACCATCTGCGCGGGCGGCGACGCCCGCTGGGCGCCGCTGGACAACCCGCGCAACGGGGCCTGGCCGACCACCAGGGTGACGGGCGGTGCCCAGCAGACCTTCACCTGGGAGATCGAGGCCCGGCACTCGACCACCAACTTCCGCTACTTCCTGACCAAGCAGGGCTACGACCCGACCCAGAAGATCACCCGGGCCAGCCTGGACCTGACGCCGTTCCTGACGGTCCCGTACAACGGCCGCCAGCCCGCCGCGATCACCACCCACACCGCGACCCTCCCCACCGGGCGCACCGGGCACCACGTGGTCGTCGCGGTCTGGGACGTCGCCGACACGCAGAACGCGTTCTACTCCTGCACCGACGTGCTCTTCTGATCCAGGATCAGCCGAGCACGCCCAGGACGACCGCC
>NZ_BAAAKJ010000037.1:18690-24091 GCF_039527695.1 Kitasatospora putterlickiae | reverse complement strand
GGAGCGGGTCCGGGCTCAGCCCTCGGTCCAGCCGTGGCCCTTCGCGCACTGCAGCATGGCGTTGCGCACCTTCAGGACCTGTTCGCCGGTGAGCGACGGCGTGTGTTCCAGGAGCAACTCGGTCACCTCCAGCAGGAACTCCGAGGAGGTGAGGACGTCGCACTCGACGTCGTCGCCCTCGGCCGCCGCCACCCGGGCGGCGGTGGGCACCGCCGGCCCGGCCGGACGGGCCAGCGCCCCCTTGGGCAGGCGCACCGAGGAGGCCTTCAGCCCCCGGTCGCCCTCCTCCATCTCGAACTCGACCACCAGGCCCGAGTGCACCAGCGACTCGGGCATCTGCATGTCGTTCACGTGCAGGAAGACGTCCTCCCCGCCGTGGTCCGGAGCGATGAACCCGTAGCCGCGCACACTGTCGTACCGCACCACTCGACCAGTGACCACAACACACCCCCAAAGACAACAACCCGGGCCCCCTGCCCGACACCTGACGTAGAGGATAGAGGATCGGACGGCCGCCGCCACCGGCGCGTCCGGAGACCAGGGTCCGTGCCCGGGGTCCATGCCCCGGGTCCGTGCCCGGGGTCCATGCCCCGCGTCAGGGCGTGACGTCCTCCGCCGCGGCATGCCGGTCGAGGAGGGCCTGGCCGTCGGGGCCGCCGGTCCGCCGGCACCGTTCCCGCCGAGGGCGTGCGCGACCGTCTGCGCCGACGTTGGGGCGGTGGGGCGTTGAAGGGGGGCGGGAACCGGCCAGGTATCGGGCGCCGCGTTTGGCGCGGCGGCCGACCGCCCCGCCACCGCGCCGACCCGCGCGTTCCCGCACGCCCGTCAGAGCGCGCGATTCGCGATGCGCGCCGCGCCCCGCGCGCCGGCGCCGGGAACACGGGGCCCACGGCGCTCCCGGCCTCCCGGCTGCGCGGGCGAGAACGTCCGATTATCGATCCCACGGGGAAGAGCAACTGATCGTCCGTCAGTTGGGGCTAGGAGTGGACCGCCCCGCGCGATCCCGATGACGACCGACCTGCGAACGACCAGGAGACAGTTGTGCGCATACTCTTCACCGGCCCGGCCGCACCCAGCCACCTCTTCCCGATGGTGCCGACCGCCCAGGCCCTCCGGGCCGCCGGGCACGAGGTGCTCTTCGCCAGTCCGCGTCCGCTGGAGCAGATCCGCCAGACCGGCTTCCCGGTCGTCGAGATCGGCGACGGGCGGCCCATGCGGGAGCTTTTCGAGGAGGTCGCCGGCGCCGGGGCGCAGTACGCCCAGCCGGATCTGACCCAGGACGAGATCCTGGAGCTGGGGGCCGCCGCCTTCGCCCTGGCCTCGCGCTCCACCGTGGACGACCTGCTCGCGGTGGCCGGTGGCTGGGACGCCCAGCTGATCGTCCACGACTCCTGTCTGGCCTCCGCCCAGCTGGTCGCGGCCAAGCTCGGCGTTCCGGCGGCGCTGCAGAACTTCGGCGTCACCCCCGGCCTCGTCATGGCCGCCCGGCTGGCCGACCAGTTCACCGACGTCTACGAGAAGCACGGGGTGGCCGCGCCCGCCGAGACCACCCCACTGAACATCGTGCCGGCCTCGCTCGGGGGAGACCCGGGCGGTCTGCGGATGCGCTACGTCCCGTACAACGGCGGCGGCGTCGTCCCCGCCGCGCTGCTGCACCGGGGTACGCGGCCGCGGGTCGCCGTCACCCTCGGCACCGTGCTCGCCGACATCGACGGGCTGAACGCGATCGCCCCGCTGATCGAGGCCGCCGCCGGGGTCGACGCCGAGTTCCTGCTCGCCGTCGGCGACGCCGACCTCGCCGACCTGGGAAGCCTGCCGGCCAACGTCCACCCGCTGCCGTGGGTGCCGCTCGCCGAACTGCTGCGGGTGTGCGACGCGGTCGTCCACCACGGCGGCTCCGGCAGCTCCCTCACCGGGTTGCAGGCCGGGCTGCCGCAGCTCCTGCTGCCCCAGGGGGCCGACAACTTCATGGTGGCCGACACCCTGGCCGCCACCGGGGCGGCGCTGCGCGCCACCTCCGCGGAGGTCGACACCGCGCTGCTCACCCGGCTCGTCACCGATCCCGGCCTGCGCGCCGCCGCCGCCCGCCTGCGCGCCGAGAACGACGCCCTGCCGACCCCGGCGGCCGTCGTCCCCGACATCGAGGCGCTCGTCACCGCCCGCCCCTGACCGGTCGGCCGGTCAACCGACCGGCCGGGCAACCTCGCGACCGGTCATCCGGATGACGCCCCGCACCGCCGCCCCGGCGGTCCGGGGCGTTTCCGCGGTGCTCACGATCTCCACCGATCGAACCTTCGCGCGAAATTCGCTCCCGCGTGTCGGTGCCCGGCCCTAGGGTGCTCCCAACACGACCGGGGAGAAGAATCCGTGAGCCAAACGTTTCGCGTCGACCTGCGCGGAATAGTCGATCTGCTGAGCCACCACCTCTACACCAGCCCGCAGGTGTACGTCCGCGAACTGCTGCAGAACGCGGTCGACGCCATCACCGCCGTCGGCCAGGACGACGGATCGCCACGCCGCACGCCCCGGATCGAGATCCGCTCCGGCGAGGCCACCGGCGACGGTTCGCTGACGATCAGCGACAACGGCATCGGGCTGAGCGAGGCCCAGGTGCACGAACTGCTCGCGACCATCGGGCGCAGCTCCAAGCGCGACGACCTCGGCTTCGCCCGGCACGAGTTCATGGGCCAGTTCGGCATCGGACTGCTCTCCTGCTTCATGGTCTCCGACGCCATCGAGGTCGCCACCCGCCGGGAGGGCGGGCCCACCGTGCTCTGGCACGGCCGCTCCGACGGCGGCTACACGCTGGAGCCGGCCCCCGCCGACCGGCAGCGCCCCGAGGCCGGCACCACGGTCACCCTGCGCCCGCGCCCCGGCGGCGAGCACCTGCTGACCCGCCGCGCCGTCACCGAACTGGTCGCGCACTACGGCGCCCGGCTCCCGCACCCGGTCATCGTCGACGGCGAACCGGTCACCGGCGGACCGGCCCCCTGGGACCGCCCCGAGGGCGAGGGCGCCGCCGAGCGCCGCGCCCGCCTGGAGGCGTACTGCGAGGAGGTGTTCGGCTTCACGCCGTTCGACGTCGTCGACGTCGCGGCCGCCGAGGCCGGCCTGCGCGGCGTCGCCTTCGTGCTGCCGATGCCCGCCAACCCGGCCGTCCCGGCCGCGCACCGGGTCTACCTCAAACGGATGCTGCTCGCCGAACGCGCCGAACGGCTGCTGCCCGAATGGGCGTTCTTCGTGCGCTGCGTCGTGGACACCACCGAACTGCGGCCCACCGCGAGCCGGGAGGCGCTCTACGAGGACTCGCTGCTGGAGGCGACCCGGGAGGCACTGGGCGACCGGCTGCGCGGCTGGCTGGTACGCCTCAGCGTGCAGGACCCCGCCCGGCTGCGCTCCTTCCTGCGGGTGCACCACCTGGGCGTCAAGGCGCTGGCCCTGCACGACGACGAGATGCTCAGGCTGGTCGCCGAGTTCTGGCCGATGGAGACCAACGTCGGCCCGCTCACCCTCGCCGAGTTCACCGCCCGCTACGGGCTGCTCCGCTACACGCCGCTGCTGGACGAGTTCCGCCAGCTGGCGCCGGTCGCCGCCGCCCAGGGCCTCGCCGTCGTCAACGCCGGCTACGTCTACGACGCCGAGCTGATCGACCGGCTGGCCACCGTCGACCGCGCCCTGGAGACCGAACAGCTGCGCGCGGCGGACCTCACCACCCACCTGGCCCGGCTGGACGCGGCCGACGAGCGGGCGATCGCGCCGTTCCTCGCCACCGCCGACCCGGTGCTGGCGCGGCTCGGCTGCGACCTGCTGGTCCGCTCCTTCGAACCCTCCGGCCTGCCCGCGCTCTACCTGCTCGACGACGACACCGCCTTCCAGCTGGACGTGCGCGGCGCCCGTGAGCAGGTGGACGAGACCTGGGCGGCGATCCTCGGCAGCCTCCAGAGCGAGACCGAGCCCCGGCCCCGCCTGGTCCTCAACCACCGCAACCCGCTCGCCCGGCAGGTGCTCGTGCTGGCCGAGCCGGAGCTGCGGGCGCTGTGCCTGGAGGGCCTCTACGTCCAGGCGCTGCTGCTCGGCCACCACCCGCTGCGCCCGGCCGACACCGCCGCCCTCAACCAGTCCTTCCTCGGCCTGATCGGCCGGGCCGTCGCCGGAGGCGCACCGTGAGCCGGACCGAGCGGGAACTGCGCGAACTCTTCCGCAGCACCCATGTGATGCCCGACGGGGCCGCGAAGTCCGCCGCCCTGGAGGAGGTGATCCGCCACGCGGACGCGCTCGGCCTCGTCGAGTTCGCCTTCGACGTGCGGATGACGGCCACCAAGGTGTTCCAGCAGGGCTGCTCGCCGACCAAGGCCTTCCTCTCCTTCTCCTGGTGCCTGGCGGCCTACGACCGCGAGCCCGAGCGCTTCGACGGCGACCACCAGGAGACGCTGCTCTGGCACTTCAAGTGGATGGTCTCCAGCGTCCACCAGTTCCCGGAGATCCCGCTGGCCCGGACCGCCGACCTGCTCGACGACATGGAGCGGCGCTACCGGCGCGGCGGTCACAGCATGCACGCCGTCCTGCAGCACCGAGGGCTGGTCGCCGAGGCCGTCGGCGACCTCGCCGGGGCCCAGGAGTACTACGAGCGGATGGCGCTCACCCGGCGCGACGGACTCTCGGACTGCTCCGGCTGCGTGCCGAGCAGCCAGGTGCGGACCCTCGTGGCGCTCGGCCGGGACGAGGAGGCGATCCGGCTCGGCGAGCCGGCCCGGCGCTCGGGCTGCGCCGAGCAGCCGCAGTGGATCAACTCCGAACTGCTGCTGCCGTACCTGCGGACCGGCCGCGGTGAGCAGGCCGCCGAGGCGCACCGCGTCGCGTACCGGCGGATCCGCGACGATCCGTCGCACCTCGGCGTGCTCGCCTCCAACCTGCTGTTCTGCGCCCAGAGCGGCGACCTCGGGCGCGGGCTCGACCTGATCGAACGCCACCTGTCCTGGCTGGACCGGGCACGGACCCCGCTGGCCGGGATGGAGTTCGCCGCCGCGGCCGTCGCGGTGCTGTCCGCGGTGGAGGCGGCCGGCGACGGGGCACTGCCGCTGCGCTTCCCGACCGTCGAGGGCCGGCGCCGCCCGGACACCACGGTCGTCGACCTCGCCGCCGAGCTGCGCGAGCGCGTGCTCGGCCTCGCGGCCCGGTTCGACGAGCGCAACGGCAACGGCTTCCAGAGCACCCGGATGGCGGAGTGGATGGCCGCCGGTCCGATCGGCGAGCCCGTCCGGCCGTCGGCCTCCGGTACGGGCCACCGCTCGCGCGGCGGTGAGCGCGTCCACCGCCTCACCGACCGGGTCGCGAGCCTGGTCGCGGCCGGTGACCCGGCCGGCGCCGCCCCTGCCCGGGCGGAGCTGGCCGAGACCCTGCT
>NZ_BAAAKJ010000037.1:17910-18654 GCF_039527695.1 Kitasatospora putterlickiae | reverse complement strand
GGAGGCCGCCGAGGAGGCCGTGCGCGAGTTCGACCGGCACGGCACGCCCGGGGAGGCGGCCGCCTGCCGCTGGCTGTTGGCGCGCATCGGGCAGGAGCACGGCGCGCGCGGCGACGCCGCCGAGCGGGTGCGCCAGCTCCTGGACGACACCGACGACGCCGACCGCCCCGCCTCGCTGCCGGCCCGCCCCGAGCTGGAGGTGCACCTCGGTGGCCTGCTCGGCCACGGCGAGGAGTCGGCCGCCCGCTACCTCGCCGCCTCCCGCGGCTTCGCCGCCGCCGGACGGCGGGCCGACCGGCTCAGCGCGCTCGTCCAGGCGATGTGGCGCCATCCCTACAGCGACACCGAGGCCGAGACCGGCCTGCTGCGGGACATCCTCACCGAGGCCCGGACCGTGCTCGACGACGCTCCCGACCCGGCGCACACCGCGGAGGCCGTCGCCGTGCTGCGCGGCTACGTCGACCAGATCCGCGCGGTCGGCCGCCACCGCGAGGCCGCCGACCACCTCGCCACCGCCCGCGCCCTCCTCGAACAGCACCCCGCCCCCGACAGCGCCGAGGACCTCACCGACGTCCTGACCGAACTGGGCGAGGCCCATCTGCGCCTCGGCGACCCGGCCGCCGCGGAGGAGGCGGCCCGCGCCGCCCTGAGCGCCGCCGGTGACTCCGGCCTCACCTGGGACGCCGCCCTCCTCCTGGTCCGCGCCCTGCGCACCCGCGGCGCGACCGCCGAGGCCGCCGCCCT
>NZ_BAAAKJ010000037.1:16424-17891 GCF_039527695.1 Kitasatospora putterlickiae | reverse complement strand
GCCTTGACGTCAAGGCGGCCTGACGAAATACTTCGGTCATGTCGACCCCGGAGACCCTCGAAGCCCACTTCACCCTGACGACCGCCGTCGCACGCTACGACACACTGCGGACCCGCGACGCCCTCGCGGCACCGGCCGGCGAGGACGACGCCGCGACCGCGCCTCCCCTGACCCGCGAGGAATCCCTGGAGATGCTCGCGCTCGGCGAGCTGATCGCACGCAAGGCCGCCTACGGCCGCCAGTTGTCCGTTCGCTCGGCCCGCCGGGCCGGAGCGTCCTGGGCCCAGATCGGGGCGGCCCTCGGAACCAGCAAGCAGTCGGCCTGGGAGACCCACAACCGCTGGATCGACGAACAGGCCCGGCGCCCCGAGGACCAGGGCCACTGGGGCTGGACCGAGGAGGACCTCACCGCCGCCCGCGCACTCGCCGGCGACCCCGACGAGCCGGCCCGCCCCTGACCGGCGACCCGGACACCGCGATCCGCGCCCCGGCGTCCCCAGCGGGGTCGCGGTGTTCGCCGGCGGCGTCGCCAACTCGTCCGAGCCGCCCCATGGCGGCCGTGCCGCCGCCATGGAACAGCCGGGCCTGTTCGCCTCCGACGTCCGCGCCTTTGTCCGCCGCTTCCGCTGACGCCCTCGGTCGTGGCGGTCGGGGTCAGCGGCAGGGGAGGGGAGCGAAGGTGTAGCCGCGGGACTTGAGGGTGCGGAGGATCCCGGGGAGGGCGGCGACGGTTTGGCCGCGGTCGCCGCCGCCGTCGTGGAGGAGGACGACGGAGCCCGGCTTGACGGCGCCCAGGACGCGGCGCTCGATGGCGGCGCGGCCGGGACGGGCCCAGTCCTGGGGGTCGACGCTCCAGAGCTGAATGCTTTTGCCGAGGCCGGCGGCACCGGAGCGGACGGTGGCGTTGACCCCGCCGTAGGGCGGGCGCAGGCAGGTCGGGGTGGTGCCGGTCTGGGCCCGGATGCGGGCGTCGGTGGCCGCCACCTGGTACTGGAACGCGGACTTGGAGATCTTCCGCAGGTCCGGGTGGGACCAGCTGTGGTTCTGCACGCTGTGCCCCTGGGCGCTCACCTGGCGGGTGACCCCGGGATGGGCGGCGACGTTCTGGCCGATCTCGAAGAAGGTGGCGCGCGCGCCGTACTGGGACAGCAGCGTGAGGATCTGCGGGGTGTAGCGGGGGCTCGGGCCGTCGTCGAAGGTGAGGTAGACGACCTTGGCCGGCGCGGCCTGCGCCGGGCCGGCCGGCAGGGCGACGACGGCGGTGGCGGCCGCGACCAGGGTTCCGATGGTGAGCCGGGCGGCGCGGCGCCCCCGGTGCCGGTCCGCTCGACGGGGTGAAGACACGGGTCCTCCAACGGCCGTGGCACAGGAACGAACCCGGTGCCCGCCCCCTCCCCGGCACTGAGCCCAATGTAGCCCGGTCCCGGCCGGCGTCCTAGGGTCCGTCTTCAAACCCCCGTCGCCCGC
>NZ_BAAAKJ010000037.1:12817-16381 GCF_039527695.1 Kitasatospora putterlickiae | reverse complement strand
GCGGGGGTTTGAAGACGGACCCTAGCGCGCGTGGGTGGAGAGTTCGTCGGCGAACTCCACCTGTGGCTCCCCGGCGAGGAGTTGGGGGAAGCGGGCGAGCAGCCCCGTCACGTAGGGGGCGGCGAAGTGGGCGTCGCGGGCCGCGCGGTCGGCGTACCGCTCCACCACCAGGAAGCGCTCGCCGTCCTGGCGGCCGACCGTGTAGGCCAGCGCGCCGGGTTCGCGCAGGGTGGCCCCGGCCACCTCGCGCAGGGCCGCTTCGAGGGCGTCCGCCTGCTCGGGCCGGGCCCGCAGGATCGCCAGCACCATGGTCATGGGGTCTCCGTTCGTCTTGGCAACTCCCGTGCAGCATCGCCGCCGAGGGTGAGCGGCGGATAGGAGAAATGCGACAGCCCCCGCCCCAGCAGGGCCGTCGGCCGCTCGCCGGTGAGCCGGCGGAACTCGTGGACGAAGTGGGCCTGGTCGTAGTAGCCGGCCGCCAACGCCGCCGGCAGGTAGTCCCGTTGGTCCTCCAGCAGCAGCCGCCGGGTGAGCCGCTGGAACCTCGCCAGGCGCTGGAACTCCTTCGGCCGGGCCCCCACCGCCGCCGGGAAGGCCCGCTGCAGCCGGCGCGTGCCGACCCCGGTGGAGGCGGCGAGCCGGTCGATCCGCAGACCGTTCGGCCGCCGGTAGACCCGCCCGACAGCGGCCTCCAGCCACGGCTCCGGGCGGTGGTGCTCGGCGAGCCGCCCGGTGAGGAACGAGTCCATCAGCGCCAGCCGTTGGGCCGGGCCGCCGGCCGCCCGGACCTGCTCGACGAGCCGCCGGCCGGACGCGCCCCAGAGGTCCTCGGCGGCCACGACCCGGTCGGCCAGCTCGTCGAGCCCGAACGGGACGAGGTGGCGCAGCGCGCCCGCCCGGAACCGCACCGCCAGGAAGCCGCTCGCTCCGGCGCGCCGCTCCAGCCGCCACGCGGCGCGCCGGAGGCAGACCAGGTGTGCCGCGGGCAGCGGCGTCGGCGCCCCGGTACCGCCGGCGGTGTCGGCGGCGGTGTCGGCGGCCCTTGGCACCACACCGCCCGCCCAGTGCGTCCACAGCTCGGCGCCGGTCCCCGGCAGCAACCGGGGCAGCGCGCCCGCCCCGCCCTCGCACCACCAGTACCGCTCGACGAACGCCCGCAGCGCGGGCGCGGGCGGCGCGTGGCCGATGCGTGGACGGTCGGGTGGGGAGGGAGTCATAACGGTGATGTTAGGGCCCGTCACCGCTCCGTAGCCGCCTGGTCGAGCGGCGTCGGGAAGCCTATGCGACGCGTCGGCAGGGCGCTAAGCTGCGACCTTCTGAGCCAGTACCTGACAGGCCGTGCCGCGGTCGGTGCTCCGGGCCGCCCCTCACCCGGAACCCGTCGGCCGTGACATGCCCCGTCGCCGTTCGGGTGCTGGGAACTCTGATGGATCCAAACTGAAGGAGGGGCAGATGGAGTCGTTCCCCGCACGGGTGGTGCGGTCGTCAAGACGCCGTGCCGACCTGTTCGCCCGCGCCTACCAGCGCGTGGCCCCCGGTGTCCTGCGGGTCAGCGTGGGGATGTTGTACCTCTGGTTCGGGCTGCCGAAGTTCTTCCCGGGAGCCAGCCCCGCCGAGGACCTCGCGAGCCGCTGCATGAGCCTGATGACCTTCGACGCCGTGCCGCCCGGCGTCTCGCGGTTCCTGCTGGCGCTGATGGAGGTCTCGATCGGGATCGGCCTGGTCACCGGGCTGCTGCTCCGGCTGACCCTCGCGGTGTTCTTCGTCCACATGACCGGGGTGTTCGCGACGCTCGTCCTCCTGCCGCACGACGTGTGGACCAACGGGGTCCCGCCCGTGCCCACGCTGGAGGGGCAGTACATCCTGAAGAACATCGTGCTGATCGTGGCCTGTCTGACCGTCGCCACCCGTGGGGCGCGGCCCGCCGCCGAGCCCGGTCCGGATCCGGGGCCGGTCACGTCCGCCGGTCCGACGCTCCCCGTGGGTAAGGCTCCTGACGAACCGCAGGGTCCGGTGACCCGCTCCCGGATCGCCGGCGAACTGCGTGGACGGTTCGCCGCCTGAGCGCGGTGGCCGCGCGCGGCGCGGGGGCGGCGGGGGGCCGAGGCGCGCACGCCTAGGCCCCGCCGGACCCCGG
The DNA here is from genome assembly GCF_039527695.1 of Kitasatospora putterlickiae. Lineage (NCBI taxonomy): Bacteria > Bacillati > Actinomycetota > Actinomycetes > Kitasatosporales > Streptomycetaceae > Kitasatospora > Kitasatospora putterlickiae. Next base: position 14,244 of record NZ_BAAAKJ010000037.1, on the reverse strand, counting down.
CCGGAGCGACGGAGGGGCGGCCGGCTCAGCCCGGAAGTCGCACCACGGCGGTGCCGGCCTGGGACTCGCCGAACCCCCAGCCGGCGACCAGCGAGCAGCCGACCGCCTCCACGGTGTCGGACCACGGCCAGGGGCCGGCGCCGGAGTAGAAGCCGCCCGCGCCGCGCGCGTCGCTCCTGGTGAGGCAGAGCATCCGGAGGTGGTCGCGCAGCCCGGGATGCCCGACCGCCTTCAGCCGCTCCTCCCAGGGCTCGGCGGCGGAGCGCCCGCCGCCGATGTCGTGCACCGTCACCAGGTGTTCGGGCCCGCGCCCGGTGAACGTGGCGGCCCGCATCGCGTCGGGGAGGGTGCCGTCGGTGGCGACGCGCAGCAGCACGGCCAGCCAGCAGTTCAGCTTCGTGGAGTCCTCGCCGGTCAGGTCGACCCCGTGGCGGCTCAGGAGCGGTCCCAACTCCGCGCCGCGCACCAGCGCGTCACCGTCGTCGGCCGTGGCGACGGTCCACAGGTCGGCGACGAAGGCGTCGTCGAACGGCCGGGGGCCCTTGTGCCCGTCGGCGCCCCACGGTCCCGTTCGCTCCAGGAGCGCGGCGTCGAAGCGGAACAGCGACTCGCTCAGGTCGAAGCGCCACGTCCAGGGGGAGAAGGGGTGCTCGCCGTCCGGGTCGGGAAGCCGCCTCGGCGCCCGGTCGGACAGCGCCTCAGGGGTGACCCAGGGGTTCGGGAACAGGAACTCGTCGAGCGTCTCCGAGGCGTAGTACACCCCGTACCCGGCGGCGCCGTCGACGGCCGGCCCGCCATCGAGCAGGATCTCGAAGGCGTCGGCCAGCGCGGCGTTCCAGCCGCTGAGGTCGGCCGCCGTAGCGGTCTCGGGCGTCATGATGGGCACTCCTCCAGGTCGTGTCGTGTCACACGCGTCGACACAAGGTACCGGCCGTCACCGACACCCCCCCCGGGCCACCGGCGCGCCAACGCGTAGGCGATCATGGGCAGTCGGACTCATCGGCAGCGCGGACGACAGGGCGGCGGGGATGGCGAACGGCATGAGCGAGACCTGGCGACGGCTGCAGCCGTTGCGCGTGGCGCCCGGCTGGCGGATCGACATGAACAGCCTCTACGCCGTGGACCCTTCGCCGGAGACCATGGAGTGGTTCTACGGATCCGTGCTGGTGAGCGGACATCTGGCCCATGACGGGCTCTGCTTCGACGTGCGCTGGGAGCCGGAGGGCGATCCCGAGGGGTGCTACGAGGTCGACTTCCTCCGCCTGGCCGGGGTCGGGCGGAAGGGATCCCCCACCGGCGAGCCCGCCTGCCTCGGCACCTGGACCACCCGGAGCCGGCCCGCGCTGGTGACGGCCCTGGAGGAGTTCATGTTCAGCGGGAGGCAGCCGGCCGACGTGAAGGCCCCGCCCGCGCGGTGAGCGGTGCTC
>NZ_BAAAKJ010000037.1:8599-12796 GCF_039527695.1 Kitasatospora putterlickiae | reverse complement strand
CCTGGTCGTCTGCATCCTGATCGCCTACCTGGTCAAGACCGGCCGCAAGGACCGGCTGCCCCCGGTCTGGGCCGGCGTCGGCGTGGCCGTCGGTGAGGATCCGCTGGGCGTGGACGGGGTCGGTGATCAGGCCGACGGCCGCCACCGGAAGGTCGGTCGCGGTGCGGACCGCCTCGGCGAAGGGCACCTGGTAGCCGGGGCCGGAGCCGACCTTGGCGTCGGGGGCGATGCCGCCGGTGGAGACGTCCAGCAGGTCGACGCCGTGCGCGCGCAGCTCCTTGGCGAGGCGGACGGTGTCCTGCGAGGTCCAGCCCTCGCGCTCGTCCTCGGGGTTCTCGGTGAGCCAGTCGGTGGCGGAGACCCGGAAGAACACCGGCAGGTCCTCGGGCCACACGGCGCGGACGGCGTCGACGACCTCCAGGGCGAAGCGGATCCGGCCCTCGAAGGAGCCGCCGTAGGCGTCGGTGCGGCGGTTGCTGTGCGGGGAGAGGAACTCGTGGACGAGGTAGCCGTGCGCGCCGTGGACCTCGGCGATCTGGAAGCCGGCGTCGAGCGCGCGCCGGGCGGCGTCGGCGAACTGGGCGACGATCTCGCCGATCTGCTCGACGGTGAGCTCCTGCGGGGTGACCCGCTCCGTGTCGAAGGGGACGGCGCTGGGGGCGACCGGCGTCCAGCCGTGCGGCTCGTCCGGGGCGATGGCGCGGCCGCGGTCGACCCAGGTGCGTTCGGTGGACGCCTTCCGCCCGGCGTGGGCGAGCTGGACGCCGACGGCGGTGCCGCGCGCCTTGACGAAGTCGGTGATCCGGCGGAAGGCCTTCGCCTGGGTGTCGTTCCACAGCCCGAGGTCGTAGGGCGAGATCCGGCCCTCGGGGCTGACGGCGGTGGCCTCGGTGAGGATCAGCCCGGCGCCGCCGACGGCGCGTGCCGCGAGGTGGGTGAAGTGCCAGTCGGTGGGGACACCCGCCGCCTCGCCGTCCGGCGCGGCGCTGTACTGGCACATCGGCGCCATCCAGACCCGGTTGGGCACGGTCAGTGACCGCAGGGTGTACGGGCTGAAGAGGCTGGTGCTCATGTCGGACTCCCGGAAGGGACGGAGGACGGAGAAGAGGCGTGCCAGAAGAGATTGCAGCTGCAATCTCTGCCGCTACAATAGTTGCGTGCGCGGCATAAGCGCAAGCGGTTCTTCTTCCGTCGGGGCCCCGCCGGGCGGCGGCCTCACAGTCCGCGGATCTCGCGCCTGGTCAGCGCGTACCCGAACGCGATCAGCAGGCAGAGTCCGGTCGTCGCGAACACCCCCCGGCTCCCGAAGGCGTCCACCGCCGCGCCGGCCGCGATCACCGAGAGCGGGAAGACGCCCAGCGCGCAGAAGGTGATCGCCGCCATGACCCGGGCCAGCAGCTCGGGCGGGGTGTTCCGCTGCACACCGGTGACGACCAGGACGTTGGTCACCGTGCTGGCGCCACCGGCCAGGAGGAGCAGCAGCACGGCGCCGACGATCCCGGTGAACGGCACCAGGCCGATCGCCGCACCCATCACCAGGCCGGAGAGCATCGCCGTGCGGCCGCGCGAGCGCAGGTCGGTGAGGCCGGCCGCGAACAGGCCGCCGACCAGCGCGCCGCCGGTGAACGCGGCGAGCAGCAGGCCCAGCCCGACGGCGCCGGCGGCGAAGCCGTCGGTGGCCAGGGCCGGCAGGGCGACCCGGGTGGCGCCGCCGACCGTCAGGTTCGCGATCACCGTCACCGTGAGCACCGCGCGCAGCAGCGGCGACTCCCTCAGCAGGGAGCGGAAGTTCCGTGGCACGGACGCCCGTTCGGAGATCGGACGGGGCTGGGCGACGAGATGGCCACGGCCGATCAGCAGCAGTGTCGCCGCCGACACCGCGAAGGTCGCCGCGTCCAGGCCCAGGGCGGCGGCCGGGTTCAGCCAGGCGACCAGCGGACCGGCCACCGCCGGGCCGACCAGACCGGCGCCGAAGGTGACCGTGCTGTTCAGCGCGTTGCCCGCGTGCAGGTCCTCGGCGGGCAGCAGGGTCGGGGTGATCGCCCAGGCGGCCGGCAGGAACACCCCCGCCCCGACGCCCACCAGCAGCGCGAGCCCGCCGATCAGCCAGTAGTTCGCCGCGCCGCCGGCGGCGACCGCGCACAGTCCGGCGGTGGCCAGCAGCCGGCCGAGGTCGGCGGCCAGCATCACCCGCCGGGCGCCGAACCGGTCGGCGAGCATCCCGCCGAGCGGGGTGGCGGCCAGCCGTCCCGCGCCGTAGGCGGCGACCACCAGGCTCAGCTGGCGGGCGCCCCCGGCCAGGGAGTAGACCAGCAGCGGCAGGGCGACCACCTGGAAGGCGTTGCCGAACTCCGAGGTGGCCTGCCCGATCACCAGCAGTCGGTAGCCGCGCGAGCGCAGGGGCGCGAGGCCGATCCGGGGGCGGAACCGCAGCAGTCCGGTCGCCCCCTCGGCTCCGGCCCGGTCCGTTCCCGTGCTGCTAGCCATCGAGCGAGACCGGCAGCGACTCCAGGCCGCGCAGCATGATCGTGTTGCGCCAGGGCAGGGTCTCCTCCTCTGCGGCCAGCTCGATCCGCGAGAAGCGCTCCAGCAGGCCGGTCAGCGCGACCTCGCTCTCCAGCTTGCCGAGGAAGGAGCCGAGGCAGCGGTGCAGGCCCTGGCCGAAGGCCAGGTGGCCGGGATCGCCCCGGTCCAGGACGAGCCGGTCGGGATCGGTGAAGCGGGCCGGGTCCCGGTTGGCCGCGCCGAGCGAGAGCAGCACCAGTTCGTCCGCCGGGACCTCCACGTCGTCGACCATCACCTCGGCGTTGGTGAACCGCAGCGTGGCCATGCTGACCGGGGACTCGTAGCGCAGGAACTCGTCGATCGCGACCGGCATCGCCGCCGGGTTGGCGCGCAGCCAGGCGAGCTGGTCGGGGTGGTGGAGCAGTGCCAGGGTGGCGGTGCCGAGCAGGTTGACGGTGGTCTCGTGCCCGCCGATCAGCAGCAGGAAGACCATCGAGAACACCTCCTGCTCGGTGAGTTCACCGGCGTCACGGGCCTGCACCAGGTCGGTGAGGATGTCCGCGCGCGGCGAGGCCTGCCGGGCCGCCATCAACTCCCGGAGGTAGTCGTTGAGTTCGGTGGTCGCCTGGTCGAACGTCAGCTCGCCGCCCTGGGTGAGGATCGCCGTCGACCAGGTGCGGAAGGCCTGCATGTCCTCCGGCGGGAAGCCCAGCAGCTCGCAGATGATCATGATCGGCAGCGGGAAGGCGAAGTCCGTCACCAGATCGGCGGTCTCCCGCCCGCGCAGCCCGTCCAGCAGGCCGCCGGCGACGCGCTCGACCATCGGCCGCATCAGATCGACCCGCCGACGGGTGAACACGCCCTGGATCAGGCGGCGCAGCCGGGTGTGGTCCGGCGGGTCGCTGTTGAGCATGTGGACCACCTCCGAACCCAGCGTCAGGCCGGAGCCCCGCCCGCTCGCGATGGCCTGGCTGCGCCGGACGTCCTGCCCGAACCGCGGGTCCATCAGCGCGGCCCGGACGTCCTGGTAGCGCGTCACCAGGTAGACCGGCAGGCCCTCGCCGAACTCGACGACGGAGACCGCGCCGGCCTCGCGGATCCGGGCGAGCGTGGGGTAGGGGTCGCGGATGAACGCGGACATCCGCGCGGCGGCGTCGTCGACCGCGGTGCTCATGGATCTCTCCTCGGACTCGGACTCGGACTCGGAGCGGGACTCGGAGCGGGGCTCGGAACTCTGACGGCCACGCGGCCGCACGGCTACACGGTCAGCGACGGGAACGGCCAGCGCCGCACCCGCATGGGCAGGAACCAGACGCGGCCGGCCTGCTCGGCGGTCAGACCGGCCTCGGCGAGGTCCCGGCGCACGGCGTCCGGCAGCCGGTCGGGCTCGACGCCCTCGGCCAGCGCGTCCAGCCGCGCCAGGTGGCCGGGCTCGTCGATGGTGAACAGCTCCAGCGTCCCGAACCGGCGGTCGCGCACCTCGACGAAGCCGGGGCCGCGCCGGAACACGCACTTGCTCGGGAAGTACGTGGCGCGCCAGTCGGCGAGGACGTCCGGCGGTGCGCCGGTCAGCCGCTCGGGCGGGTAGAGGTGGTGGAACCGGCGCCGCGCCGCGCAGCCGTCCGCGCAGACCGCGTGCCAGAGCACGGCCAGGCCCTGCCCGGTGGCCTCGCGCAGCAGCATCAGCGCCCG
>NZ_BAAAKJ010000037.1:6335-8555 GCF_039527695.1 Kitasatospora putterlickiae | reverse complement strand
CGTCCGCGCAGAGCCGCACCGGTTCGGTCAGCCGCAGGCAGCGGACCCCGGAGCGGTGCAGTGCGGTGACCTCCGACTGGGCCGGGCCGGTCAGGGAGCGGCGGCCGAGCGCGAAGCCCGGCAGCTCCCGCGCGGCGGGGTCGTAGTCGAGCCACAGCTCGACCTCGGGGGCGGCCCCGTCCCAGGCGGCGTCGGTCCGCTCAGCCGATCGTGACGGCATCGGGCACCTCCTCGGAGCGGGGGTGGACGGCGGCGGGGCCGTGGCGGTGCTGCATCCGCATCAGCACCTGGTTGTCGGACTCGACGGCGACCTGGAGGTAGCCGTCCCCGTCGTGGAACAGCAGGCCGAGTTCGGTGAAGCGCTCCAGCACCGGCGCGACCGCCGCCGCGCCGCCGGGGACCCTGGCGGCCAGCGCGGCCGTCGAGCGGGGCTGGTCCAGCAGCCGGAAGACGGCGAGCTCCACCGGATCGGTCAGCTCGATCACCCGCCAGTCGTACCCGGGCCGGGTGTTGACCAGCACGACCCGCCCGTCCGCCTCCCGGTAGCTGAGCCGGCTGTCGGGGAACCGGGCGAGCCAGGTGTCCACGGCGGAGCTCAGCCGCTCCGCGAGGCCGCCGCCGATCCCGCGCGGCGGCGCGGTGAACACATAGGCCAGTTCGGCCAGTTCGCTCTCCGGAAGGCGGTAGGTCGCGCGGTACTGGAAGGCCGGCCGGGTGATGGCGAAGCCCAGTTCGGGGCGGTCGAAGTACGGGCTGAACCGCTCGATCGCGATCCGGCCCGCTCCGGTCGGCGGGTCCAGGTGGTGCAGCACGGGCAGTTGGCGGATCACCGACTCGTAGTCCTCCGGCTGTTCGCCCGGGAAGCCGTAGAGGTAGTTCCAGGTCACCGAGACCCCGGCGCTCTGCGCGTCGCGCAGCGCGCGGACGTTCTGGCAGCCCGTGACGCCCTTGTCCATGATCCGCAGGACCCGGGTGCTCAGGCTCTCGATGCCGGGCTGCACCTGGGCCGCGCCCGAGTCGCCGAGCAGCTGGAACTGGTGGCGGCGCAGATTGGCCTTGATCTCGAAGTGCAGCCGCAGGTCGACCGGGAGTTCGGCCAGGGACTTCAGGACGGTGTCGAAGTAGCCCATGTCCAGGATGTTGTCGACCACGTAGACGTCCAGCAGCTGGTGGCGTTCGGCGAGCGTGAGCACTTCGGCGAGGAAGTCCGCGGGCGGCTTCGAGCGGAACTCCATCGAGGAGCCGTTCAGACCGCAGAAGGTGCAGTGGTGCTTCTCGCCCCACCAGCAGCCCCGGGAGCCTTCGAGGACCAGTTTGGGATCGACCCAGCCGGCCGCGACGGAGGCGTCGAGGCGCTCGAAGAAGCCGTCGTAGCGGGGCGTGAGGATCGCGGCGGGCGGCAGCGGACGCCGGGCCATCGCGTTGGCGGTCGGGCTTCCGGAGGCGTCGCGCCAGCACAGCCCGGGGACGGCGGAGAGGTCGCCGCCGTCCGGGAGCCCGCCGGGGTGCCCCTCGGGGAGTCCCGCCGCGATGCCTTTCGCGAGGGCTTCCAGCAGCGCCGGGAAGGCGGCCTCGCCCTCGCCGCGCACCACGTAGTCCAGGAAGGGGAAGTTGCGGTGCAGCGCGGCGCCCTGCGGACCGTCGCAGTTCGCCCCGCCGAACACCGTGCGCACCCGCGGGCAGCGCTGCTTGAGCAGCCGCGCGGCGGCGAGGCTCGCCGTGTTCTGCTGGAAGGTGGTGGTGAAGCCGACCAGGTCCGGCGGGTCGGCGGCGAGCTCGTCGACGAGTCGGGCGATGAACGCGGGGGCGATCGCGCGGGTGGCCCGGGTCAGCGCGATCTCCCGCTCGCCCGCGCCGTTGGCGGCCAGGTACTCGAAGTAGCTCGCGAACCCGGCGTCATCGCCGCCGTCGCCGTCCCCGCGTTCGCCGTCGTCGCCGTACAGCGCGCCGGCGAACGCCCAGTCCCCGGCGCCCTGGAAGTAGGACTTCTCGGAGAAGTACTGGTAGTCGTCCACGCCGAAGCCCGCGCTCTCGGCCGCCCAGTCCACGAAGTCCAGGTTGGCGTACCGCACGTCGACCTGATGGCCGGCGCGCGCGGCGGCGGTGTGCAGGATCCCGAGCGCCAGCGACGGCACGTCGATCGCGCCCCAGGGCATGTGCAGCAGGACGATACGCATGATGGCCACTTCTGTTGTTCGCGGGCGGTCGGTGAGGGTGTCG
>NZ_BAAAKJ010000037.1:1865-6294 GCF_039527695.1 Kitasatospora putterlickiae | reverse complement strand
GGACGCCCTGGAGCGACGGTGGGTCACTTGCCCTTGGCTTCCGCCTTCGGCTTCGGCTGGCCCTTGAGGGCCGGCGCGACCGCCGTGGCCTTGGTGATGTCGAGCGCGAAGTTCTGGACCACGACGGCGCCCCGGTCACGCTCCGGGGTGCTGATCGGGTCGTTCTGAATGCTGCGACGCTTCATGGCTGTTCACCTCCTTCCGTCAGCTCGGCGGGTACCTCGGAGCGGTCGCCCCGAGGGGTTCGGGGGAGCGGTGCGGGCCAGGCCTGCCCGGCGAACCGGACCATCGCGGCCAGCACCGATCGGTGGTCGGCGGTCCGGCGGCTGTAGTGGCCGCCGTCCACCCAGAGCAGCTCGTGCGGCACCGCCAGCCGGCGCAGGTCCGCCGCGTACCGGGCCACCTGGCCGGGCGGGCACCGCTCGTCGGTCCGCGAGGCGACCAGCAGCACGGGCGAGCGGACCTGGTGCACGTACGACCGGGGGTCGGCCGCCCGGTAGCGCTCGGGCACCTCGTCCGGGGTGCCGCCGAAGAGCCGCCGGTCGAGCTCGCGCAGGGCGGGGGTGGTGGTGCGGTAGGCGGCGGGGTAGTCCGCGATCGGCTGGGCGGCCATGCCGAGCGACCACAGCTCCGGCTGCGCGCCCAGCGCCAGCAGCGCCAGGTAGCCGCCCCACGAGAATCCGCACAGGCCGGTGCGCCCGGCGAGCGCCGTGCCGTCGGCGACCAGTTCCGCGCGGACGGCGGCCAGGTCCTCGATCTGCGCCAGCCCGACCCGGTGGCCGTACTCGTGCTGCCAGCGGGCGCCGTATCCGGTGGAGCCCCGGTAGTTGGTGCGCACCACCGCGTAGCCCTCGCCGACCAGGGCGTTCACCCGGGGGTCGTAGGAGTCCCGGTCGTGGGTGGCGGGGCCGCCGTGCACCAGGAAGAGGGTCGGCCACGGGCCCCGGCCCGCCGGGGTGCTGACGAAGCTGTGGATCCTCCCGTACGGCCGGGGCGTCCAGCGCGGGCTGCGGGAGGTGCCGTCCTGCTCCGGGCCGTCCTGTCCCGGGTCGTCCTGTTCCAGGCCCGGGTGGTCCGCCGGCTCCCCGCCGGGGCGCAGCACCAGCGGGCGGGGCGGGGTCGACTCCCGGCTCCAGACGCAGTGCAGGGCGCCGTCCGGGGCGCAGGACAGGTCGTGGATGGTGCCGCCGGGGGTGCGGAGCTCCCGGACGGGCGGAGCCTGGCCGGCCGCGCCGGGCTCGGCGGGGAAGCGGGCGGGGACGTCGGGGGAGAGGCCGACGGGGACGTCGGGGGAGAGGCCGGCGGAGACGTCGGGGGAGGGGTCGGTGGAGACGCCGGCCGGGAGTTCGGCGAGCAGCAACCGGCTGCGCCCGGCCCGCTCGTGCTGGACCAGCACCCCGCGCGGACCCCGGTACCAGCCGGCCGAGATCTGCGAGTCGAACGACAGCCCCGGGTACCTGCGCAGCCCCGCGCCCGCCCGCCAGGTCGCGACGGCGTAGCGCTCGTCCTCCTCGACCACCAGCAGCAGTTCCGGTTCGAGGACCGCGAACGGGTTGAACTCGATCGGCCAGAGGCGAGTCCCGCCGTCCCCGGGCAGCCGCAGCGGACCGTCCGCCCCGGTGCCGGTCGGCCACAGGACCACCGCGTCGTCCCCGTCGGGCGAGCCGCCGAGGGCGAGCAGCCGGCCGTCCGGCGACAGGTCGGCCAGGCTCAGGTACCCCGGCGCCGAACCGACCAGCCGGGCCTCGCCCGAGGGCGGTCCGAGGTAGCAGCGCGAGTCACCGCCCACCCCGACGGCCACCGCCGCGAGCGCGCCCGTCCGGTCGAAGGCGACGCCGTAGGGCCGCCCGCGCGGCACGCCGTGCAGCGCCTCGCCGGCCGTGCCGCCGGCGAACGGCTCGCGCCGCCACCGCCCCTCACCGGCGCTGTCGGCGTCGAACCACCAGATGGCGCCGCCGTCCGGCTCGATCTCGCTCAGGTGGACGCCGTCCGGCCGGTCGGTGACCACCCGGCGCCGGCCCGCCTCGACGTCCCAGGCGACCGCCTGCCAGCGCTCCTCGACGAGCCGCGTCTCCACCGCGCGGCCCGCCGCCAGCGCGGCGAAGCCGGGGGACTGGAACGCCTGCGTCACGGGCCCGGCCCTTCCGGCTCGATGGTGGGAACAGGCTGCGCTGAACGTTCCGGGAACCAGTGAACTGGTGGGGGAAAAGGACCACGTGTGGAGGGGCGCGGTCCACTCTAGGGGGGTGCCGTGGCGGCGAACAGACCTCGCGCACGGTTGTCCGAAAGAATTGTCGGGCTCATGCCGCCTCGTGGAGCGGACGTCACCCCCAAGAGTGCCGGGTACCTCCCAGGTCCCCCGATTTCCCCGATTGCCCGGATGCGGGCGGACTTCATAGGACATGATCGGCCCGTGCCGAGTGACAACACGCGTCCGAAGTCCACAGCCCTGCCCGCCTCGTGGACCGCCTGGTGGTTCCCGCGGTGCGAGGCGCACCTGCGGGCCGTCACCGTCGAACTGACCTGGTGGGGCCACGACTTCCCGGACGGCCCGCCGGACGCCGAGGACGCGCTGATCCTGCTGCGCCGGACCGCCGCCGGACTCCGGGCGGCCGGGCCCGGGCCGCACGGCGCTGAGACCGCCGCGCTGCTGCTCCGTGCCACCGGGCCGCTGGAGGCCGCCCAGGCCTTCACCCGTAGGCTGGAGCCGCAGGTCCTGCCGCTGGTCTCGCACCACTTCGGCACGGCCGCCCGCCGCCTGGCGGCCGCCCGTGAGCACCTCGACGCGGGCGGACCGGTTCCACGCGTGCCGTGAACCGCCCCCGTGTGCGAGAGCGTTGGAGCGTGGCCCGTGAGTGAATGGCCGGCACCCGCGACGGGCGACGTCCGGCAGGCGTGGGGCCGGGTGACCGGGTGGCTGGAGCGACACGCCCCCGGCGTGTTCGCCGCCCTCGGCGGCCCGGGCGACCCGGCGGCCGTCAGCGCGGTCGAAGCGCGCCTGGGCCTGGAACTCCCCGGCGAGGCGCGCCAGTGGATCCTGCTGAACGACCTCGACGCCGGCCGGCGGCCTGACGCCGGATCACCCCTGGTCGCGCTGGGGCTGGGCGGCGTCATCCCCGACGGCGGCCTGCTGCTCGGCCCCACGGACATCGAGCGGGTCCACCGCCACCGGATGACCACCGAGGAGAGGGCGCCGTCCGGCGACCCCGACCGGCCGTCCTGGCGCCGGGAGTGGCTGCCGATCGTCGCGGAGTGTGACGGGCACTACGGAACGTTCCTCGACACGCGCACCGGCGCCGTGGGGACCTGGACCGAGGGGGAGCTCCCCGACACGGACGAACACCCCTCCCTGTACGCCTTCCTCCAGGAGACGGCGGATCGGCTGGAGGGGGTCTCCACGGGCGACTGGAACGGACCCGCCCGGGCCCGCGGGCTCGTTCCCCGCCCGGCCGACGACCCCGTCCGCCGCTGGGCCCGCGCCAACGGCCTCCTCGTCAACGACCGCGGACGGATCCCGGCGGCCATCCGCGAGGCCTACGAAGCCGCGCGGTGACCGTCGCGCCCGCCCCAGGCCTCCTGCACCGCGCGGAGGTCTCCCCCCGCGCGGTGAAGGAAGCCGACCGGGACCAGCCGCGGCTCAGACCACGGCCCCGTTGTGCTCGCGCGCCCGCGCCGCGCCCGCCGGGTGCGGCGCCTGTGCTCCCCGGGCCTGCCGGGCCTCCCGAGGCCGGTCCGGGAACCGCCCCTGGAGCAGCACGACCACCGGCATCGCGGTGAACACCGTCGACGTGGTGCCCACCAGGACCCCGGCCAGCAGCGCCACCGAGAAGTCGGCGAGCGAGTCGCCGCCGAGGACCGCCAGGGCCACCAGGACGAACAGCGCCCCCATGCCGGTGTTCACCGTCCGGGGGAGGGTCTGCGCCACGGCGCGGTCCGCGAGGTCCGCCCAGCTCGCCTTCGTCCCGGTCCGGCGCAGCTCGCGCAGCCGGTCCAGGACCACCACCGTGTCGTTGACCGAGTACCCGACGATGGTGAGCAGCGCGGCGAGGAAGACGCTGTCCACCGGCTTGCCCAGCCAGGCGAAGAGACCGAGGACGAGCAGCAGGTCCTGCGCCATCGCGATCACCGCGGCGGCCGCGAAGGTCCACCGGAAACGGATCGTCAGGTAGAGCAGCTGGGCGGCGACCGCCAGCCCGAGCGCGGCCAGCGCGTAGCCGCGCAACTCGCTGCCGAGGCTCGGCCCGATCAGCTCGTCGCGCTCCACGGACAGCTCGCCGGTGACGCCGGTGAGCGCCTCCCGGATGCGCTGCTGCTGGTCGTCGCCGGTCTCCTTGGTGCGGACGGACACGCCGGTGTCGCCGGTGGTCTGCACCACGGCCTGCGGGAACCCGGCGCCGACCACCGCCGCGCGGGCGGCGTCCGCGTCGCC
>NZ_BAAAKJ010000037.1:0-1847 GCF_039527695.1 Kitasatospora putterlickiae | reverse complement strand
CCGCTGCGCGGCGGTGTACTGCGCGACCCGGCCGCCGGTGAACTCGACGCCGAAGTCCAGGCCGCGCCCGCCGATCCCGGCCAGCGCGAGCAGCAGCAGGCCCGCGCAGGCGCCCAGCCAGCGCCGCCGGTGGCGCATCAGCCGGGGCGGGCGCCGGGTCAGCCGGGTCCGGAGCCGGCCGACGGTGGCCATGCCGGTCAGGGCGGGCCGCCGGGCGACGGCCAGGCGCCGCACCGCCCACTCGGCGAGCAGCCGGGTGATCAGCATGGCCGAGAACATCGAGGCCAGCACGCCGATCGAGAGCGTCACCCCGAAGCCCTTCACCGGGCCGGTGGCGAACACGAAGAGCAGCCCGGCGGCGAGCAGCGTCGTCACGTTGGAGTCGGCCACCGCGCTCCACGCCTTCGCGAACCCGGTGCGCAGCGAGCGCCGCAGGTCGGGCTCCCTGCCGCGGCCGGCCGCCCGGGGCGCGGTGTACTCCTCCCTGGCCCGTTCGAAGACCAGCACGTTGGCGTCCACCGCCATGCCGATGGCGAGCACGAAGCCGGCCAGCCCGGGCAGGGTGAGCGTCGCGCCGAGCGCGACCACGGCCGCGTACGAGATCAGTCCGTAGAGGGCGAGCGCGACGGTGGCCAGCACCCCGAGCAGGCGGTACACCGCGATGATGAAGGCCCCGGTGCAGAGCAGGCCGATGACCGCGGCCAGGGCGCTGGCCCGGATCGCCTCGGCGCCGAGGGTGGGGCCGACGGTGCTCTGCTCGATCACCGTCACCGGGACGGGCAGCGCGCCGCCCTTCACCAGGGCCGCGAGGTCGCGGGCCTCGTCGGCCGAGAAGCCGCCGGTGATCTGCGTCGAACCGCCGGTGATGCCCCGTCCGCAGGGCACGCTGTCCTGGACGCCCGGGGCGGACAGGACGCGGTCGTCGAGCACGATGGCGACCCGGCGGGTGACGTCGCCCGGCGCGGCGCACGCCGCTTCCCCGGTGAGCCGGGCCCAGGCGTCGCCGGCCGAGCCGCGGAAGGAGAGGTCGACGCTCCAGCCCGCGCCCGTCTGGGTGTCGAGGACGGCCGAGGCGTCCTTGACGCCGTCGCCGGTCAGCGCGGGCGGGCCCAGCGCCAGGTGGGCACCCGGGAGACCGGGATCGGCGAGGACCCGGGAGCCGTCCGCCGCGGGGGGTCCGGCCGGGCCGTCGGCGATCGCGGTGACGGGGTGGAAGGTGAGCTGGGCGGTGCGGCCGATGACGCCGGCGGCCTCGCGGGGGTCCTGGACGCCGGGCAGTTCGACGACGATGCGCCGCTCCCCGGCGCGGGCGAGCGAGGGTTCGGCGACGCCGAGGCCGTCGACCCGGCGGCGCAGCACCTCCAGTGCCCGGTCGGTGGAGCCCGCGTCGGCGCGGACGGTGGGCGAGTCCTGGGTCTCCAGGACGATCCGGGTGCCGCCGCGCAGATCGAGACCGAGGCGCGGCGGGGTGGTCAGGGCGACGTAGAGCGAGAGACCGACGACGGCGAGCGCGACGAGCGCGCGCCAGAACGTGGCACGGCGAGAAGGCATGGGTACTCCACGGGCGGTCCGCGGGAGCCGGGCGTCCGCAGGGGGACGCCGCACCCGGGACGGGCGGACGCGAGGACTGGCGCACCGCCGGGAACGCTCCGGGCCGCGGGCAGGCCGCGGCACCCGGTCCGGCGGGCGCGATGGGACGTCAGCTGGACCGGGTGGAGGGGGGACCGCGGGTGAGGCGGGGGTCGTAGTGGCCGGACGGCGGGGCCCGCTCCTGGCGCGGCCCCGGGGCGAACACCCCGGGCCGGGGCCGGGGGGCGTCCGTCCACGCGCCCGGGAGCGCGGCCGGC
>NZ_BAAAKJ010000036.1:24732-25065 GCF_039527695.1 Kitasatospora putterlickiae | reverse complement strand
CCGCGCGGCCGGCTCGCCCGGCTGCACCTGAGCGCCACGCTGCGCGCCGCAGCCCCGCACCAGGTGGCGCGCGGGCGGTCCTCGCGCGCCCTGGTGCTGCACAAGGACGACTTCCGCGAGCAGGTGCGCCAGGGCCGGGAGTCCAACCTGGTGCTGTTCGTGGTGGACGCCTCCGGTTCGATGGCGGCCCGGCAGCGGATGACCGCCGTCAAGGGTGCCGTGCTGTCGCTGCTGATGGACGCCTACCAGCGCCGCGACAAGATCGGCATGATCACCTTCCGGGGCTCCTCGGCCGAGCTGGCGCTGCCGCCGACCTCCTCGGTGGAGGTCGGC
>NZ_BAAAKJ010000036.1:18680-24705 GCF_039527695.1 Kitasatospora putterlickiae | reverse complement strand
TCGCTGCCCACCGGCGGGCGCACCCCGCTGGCGGCCGGCCTGCTGCGGGCGCACGAGGTGCTGCGGGTCGAGCGGCTGCGCGACCCGGACCGCCGTCCGCTGCTGGTCGTGGTGACCGACGGCCGGGCCACCGGCGGCGGCCGGGACGCCGTCGCGCGGGCGCACCGGGCGGCCGGGCTGCTGGCCGGGCAGGGCGTGGCGAGCGTGGTGCTGGACTGCGAGTCCGGCCCGGTCCGGCTCGGTCTGGCGGGCGCCCTGGCCACCCGGCTGCGGGCCGCCTCCGTGACCCTGGACGAGCTGCGCGCCGACGGCGTCGCCTCACTCGTCCGCGAGAACCGTCCGACCTCCCCCGCTAACCGAAAGGCGGCCTGAGCCCCATGCCCAAGGGTGTCCCCGAGAGCGTCCCCGATGACGGCCTGACGACCCGCCAGCGCCGTACCCTGCCGATCACCGCCGTGCACACCGGCCCCGGCAAGGGCAAGTCCACCGCCGCGTTCGGCATGGCGCTGCGCGCCTGGAACCAGGGCTGGCCGGTCGGGGTGTTCCAGTTCGTGAAGTCCGCCAAGTGGAAGGTCGGCGAGGAGAACGCGCTGCGGGTGCTCGGCGCCTCCGGCGAGGGCGGCACCGTCGACTGGCACAAGATGGGCTCCGGCTGGTCCTGGATCCAGCGCACCGACGCGATGGAGCTGGACAGCGAGGCGGCGGCCAAGGAGGGCTGGGAGCAGGTCAAGCGCGACCTGGCCGCCGAGACCTACCGCTTCTACGTGCTGGACGAGTTCACCTACCCGATGCACTGGGGCTGGATCGACCCGGCGGAGGTGGTCGCCGTGCTGAAGGACCGCCCGGGCGGCCAGCACGTCGTCATCACCGGCCGGTACGCCCCGGAGGCGCTGACCGACTTCGCCGACCTGGTCACCGAGATGACCAAGGTCAAGCACCCGATGGACGCCGGCCGCAAGGGCCAGCGCGGCATCGAGTGGTGACCGGAGGGCACTGAACACCGTGAACATCCCCCGTCTCGTCGTCGCCGCGCCCTCCTCGGGCGCCGGCAAGACCACCATCGCCACCGGCCTGATCGCCGCGCTCACCGCGCGCGGGCTGACCGTATCGCCGCACAAGGTCGGCCCGGACTACATCGACCCGGGCTACCACGGGCTGGCCGCCGGGCGGCCCGGCCGCAACCTGGACGCGTTCATGTGCGGGCCGGAGCGGATCGCCCCGCTGCTGCTGCACGGCGCCGCCGGGGCCGACGTGGCGGTGGTCGAGGGCGTGATGGGCCTGTTCGACGGCGCCTCCGGGCGCGGCGAGCTGGCGTCCACCGCGCACGTGGCCAAGCTGCTGAAGGCGCCGGTGGTGCTGGTGGTGGACGCCTCCTCGCAGTCCCGGTCGGTGGCGGCGCTGGTGCACGGCTTCGCCTCCTGGGATCCGGAGGTGCGGCTGGCCGGGGTGATCCTGAACCGGGTCGCCTCCGACCGGCACGAGCGGCTGCTGCGCGAGGCGCTGGAGGAGGGCTCGGGCGTGCCGGTGCTGGGCGCGGTGCGGCGTTCGGCGGCGGTCGCCACGCCGTCCCGGCACCTGGGGCTGATCCCGGCCGTGGAGCGCTCGGCGGAGGCGCTGCGGGCGGTGGCGGACATGGGCGGCCTGGTCGCCGCCTCGGTGGACCTGGACGCGGTGCTGGCGCTGGCCCGCACGGCGCCGCCGCTGGACGCCGAACCGTGGGACGCCTCGGGCGAGGTGTCCCGGATCGGGGGCGCGCCGCGGATCGCGGTGGCCGGGGGTGCGGCGTTCTCGTTCTCGTACGCCGAGAACGCGGAGCTGCTGGCCGCCGCCGGCGCCGAGGTGGTGCCGTTCGACCCGCTGCACGCCGAGGGCCTGCCGCCGGGCACGGCCGGCCTGGTGATCGGCGGCGGGTTCCCCGAACTGTACGTCCGGGAACTCAGCGCGAACGATCGGCTGCGGGCCGCGATCGCCGAGTTCGCCACCTCGGGCGGCCCGGTCTCCGCCGAGTGCGCCGGACTGCTCTACCTCGGGCGCGAGTTGGACGGCCTGCCGATGTGCGGGGTGCTGGACGGCTCGGCCCGGATGACCGAGCGGCTGACCCTCGGGTACCGGGAGGCGGTCGCGCTGCACGACTCGCCGCTGGCGCCGGCCGGGGCCCGGCTGCGCGGGCACGAGTTCCACCGGACGGTCTGCGAGCCGGGCGCCGGCGAACGGCCCGCCTGGGGCTGGCGGTTGCCGACCGGCCCGCACACCGAGGGATTCGCGGGCGCACCGGGCGCCGAAAATGTTCACGCTTCGTATCTGCACCTGCACTGGGCGGGATACCCGCAGCTCGCCGCCACCTTCACGGCGGCCGCCGCCGCGTACCGGGCGGGCTGAGCCGCACCCGGCGGAAACCGGCAGGCCTCCGGGTCTGGTCAGGCGGCCATGCGGAGCGTCAAAATAAGGACAGACAACCGCATATCGCCCCATTCGCAACCGGTACCGGCCAGACCCGACCGCCTTTCGGCGAGCCGACCGATTGCCGGCGACCTCCCGCTCGGCGGGGCGCCGAACACGCCCCAGTGGCGCCGCACACGCCCCGGCGGGGCGAGCAGGCTCGAAGGAGCCGTCACGATGCGTTACACATTAACCCCGCTGCGTCCCAGCCCCCTCACCGACCTCCCCACCCCCCACCAGTCCCACCCCTGCCCGGTGCCGCTGTCACCGGAAGCGCTCCAGGCGCTCCATGACGAGTACCTGAAGCTGATCGAGACCCGCCGGCTGCCGAAGCACATCACCTTCGGCCAGTACTACTACGTCTGGCGTTCCCGGGTGCGCGGCGAGAACGTCGTCGGCCTCGACGACGGATCCACCCGCCCCGGTGCGAGCACCGACGCCCAGCTGATCACCCGTCCGAGCAAGAAGCTCACGGGCGTGGTCCGCACCATGGTGCTGCTGGTCGACTTCCCCGACCATCCGCACGACCCCGCGAACACCCCCCAGCACTTCGAGGAGCTGCTCTTCAGCGCCGGCACCTTCGCCACCGGCTCGATGCGCGACTACTACCGGCTGATCAGCGGCTTCGACCCGGCCAACCCGGGCAACGGAGGCATCGACGTCCAGGGCGAGGTGCACGGCTGGTTCCAGCTGCCGAAGCCGCTGACCTTCTACGCCGACAACCAGTCCGGACTGGGCCGGGCACCCAGGAACGAACAGGGCATGGCCCTCGACGCCCTGGAGATCGCGAAGAAGCAGGGCGTCAGGTTCACCGACGACTTCGACGCCCTCGACGACGGCCGGGTCACCGCGCTGTTCGTCGTCCACGCGGGCACCGGCGCCGAGGCGGTCGAGGACCCGGCCGAGGTGCAGTCCGCCCTGTGGAGCGCCAAGTGGGTCAACGAGCAGCCCACGCCGGTCGCGCCCGGACTGGCCGTGCAGACCTTCCTGACCGTCCCCGAGGACTGCAAGGTCGGTGTCTGCTGCCACGAGTGGGGCCACCTGGCCTGCGGCTACGCCGACTACTACGACACCGGCGACGTCGAGTTCACCAAGTCCAACGGCCTGGGCAACTACTGCCTGATGGCGGCCGGTTCCTGGGGCAACAAGGGCGTCACCCCGGTGTACCCGAACGGCATGCTGCGGATGTTCCAGGGCTGGACCACCCCGAAGCTGATCGAGAGCACCACCAAGGACATCACCCTGCGCCCGGTCTCCGAGGGCGGCGACATCCTGTTCGTCCGCAGCCCGCGGATGACCCGCACGCAGTACATCATCGTCGAGTACCGGCGCCAGAGCGGGCAGGACAAGTTCCTGCCGGACCAGGGCATCGCCGCGTACGTCGTCGACGAGAACATCGACAACGTCAACGACGAACGCCACCTCGCCATCGAGCTGATGCAGGCCGACGGCCGGCGCGACCTGGCGAAGATCTTCGGCCTGGGAAACCGCGGTGACGACACCGACCTCTACCCGTCGCTCGGCAACACCAGCATCGGCGAGCACACCCTCCCGGCGCTGAACGAGCCCGACGGCACCTGGAGCGGTGTCACCCTCGATGTCGCCGGCGCGCCCGGAGCGAGCCAGATGGAGGTGAGCGTGACCATCGAGTGAGGTGACCGCCTGCCAGGTGAACACTTGTCAGACGAGCACTTGCCAGGTGATCGATCGCCGCCCTGCCCGCCGCGTTGCGCGGCTCCGACGGTGGCTCCGGCGGAGCCGCACCGGGCGCGGCTGGTGAGGCCGGACCGGGCAGCGGCGGCGATCCGGGCGTGCCCGCCCGCGGACGATCCGACCGAGCATTCGCGAATCCGCGTCAGGCGGGCACCCCGGCCAGCCCGAACCGCACGCCGGTCAGCTCCTCCGACAGCTCCCAGAGCCGGCGGCCCGCCTCGGCGTCGACCGCCGACGGCGCGAGCCGGACCGGGGTCGGCGCGCCGCGGAGTTCGCCCCGGCCGTCCGGACCGATGAACTCCCCGCCGCGCGCGGCCGGTTCGGTCGCCGCGTAGAGCTGCGGCAGCGCGCCGTCCGCCGGGCGCTGGGCGAGCGGCCTGAGCAGCCGTCCGTAGAGCAGCCGGGTGAGGCCGGTCGGCCCGCTGGTCTGCAGGCCGGTGGCGGTGTAACCGGGGTGGGCGAGCAGGCTGCGGACCGGGCTGCCGGCCGCGCCCAGCCGGAGGTGGAGTTCACGGCCGAAGAGCGCGTTGGCGAGCTTGGACTGGTCGTAGAAGGCCATCGGCGCGTAGTCGCGCGCGCCGGTGAGGTCGTCGAAGTGGATCCGGCCCTTGCGGTGGTTGAGCGAGCTGACGGTCACCACGCGCGGGTCGCGGCCGGCGGCGAGGGCGCCCAGCAGCAGACCGGTGAGGGCGAAGTGGCCGAGGTGGTTGACGGCGAACTGGAGTTCGTGGCCCTGCGGGCTGAGCGTGCGGGGCGGGGCGAGCACTCCCGCGTTGTTGACCAGGACGTCCAGCCTGGGGTGGTCGGCGCACAGCCGGTCGGCGAAGGTCCAGACGGTGTCGAGGTCGGCCAGGTCGAGACGGCGGACTTCGAGCCGGTCGTCCGCGCCGGGGTCCGGCAGGCCGGCGGCGATGCGGGCGGCGGCCTCGCGCCCGCGACGCTCGTCGCGGACCGCCAGGACCACCCGCCCGCCGCGTTCGGCCAGCGCCCGCGCGGTGGCCAGCCCCAGCCCGCCGCTCGCGCCGGTGACGACGAACACCCGCCCGCTCTGGTCCGGGATCCGCCCGGCGTTCCATGGCTCCAAAGGCTTCATGTGGCAGATGCTGCCGCTCGTGTCACTTGGTGTCAAGACGTTACTGGATGACATCACCGGCATGGCGTTACCATCGTCGGGTGACCTCCCGACCCGCCGTCAGCCTGGCCCAGCGCAAGCGCCAACTCGTCGAGGACGAGCTGACCGAGACCGCCTTCCGGCTGCTCACCGCCAAGGGCTTCGACGCCGTCACGGTGGACGAGATCGCCGCCGACGCCGGGGTGTCCAAGCGGACGTTCTTCCGCTACTTCGCGTCCAAGGAGGACGTGATCGTCCGGTTCCTGGCCGACCTGGGCGCCGGCATCGGCGCCGAACTGGCCGCCCGCCCCACCACCGAGCCCCCCTCGGCCGCCCTGCGGCACGCCGTCTCGGTGCCACTGGCCGCCTGCGGCGAGCACGGCGACCGGGCGCTGCGCGCCGTCCAGCTGATCCTGCGCACCCCGGCCCTGCACGCCCGCTTCCTGGAGCGGCAGGCCGAGTGGCGCGAGCGGCTGTCGGCAGAGCTGGCCCGCCGGCTGGACCGCGACCCGGCCGCCGACCTCTACCCCCGGCTCGCCGCCGGGATGGCGCTGACCGCCTTCGGGGCCGTGCTGGAGCGGTGGAGCGACAGCGACGGCGCCGCCGACCCGGTCGCGCTCACCGCCCAGGCCTTCGCCCTCCTCGCCCCGGCCCTGGACGCGCCCGCCGCCTGACCGCCCGGCCGGGCCGGGGGCGCGGACGGGGTGAGCGGGCGGCCGACCGTGAGTGCCCGGTGGACGGCGTCGGGGGGCGAACGCCACG
>NZ_BAAAKJ010000036.1:13931-18663 GCF_039527695.1 Kitasatospora putterlickiae | reverse complement strand
GATCGCGGAGCCGCCCCCCTGGTACCGCTGTCAGGACTACTTGCCGGCCGAGGCGCCCTTGCCGGCGGGCGCCGTCTTCGCGGGCGGCTGCGCCTTGGTGCCCTTGGTGCCCTTGGTGCCCTTGCCGCCGGGTGCGACGACCTGGACGGTGGCGCCCTTGGCGCACATCGTCGTGCCCCGGAACGGCGTGGTCGGGCCCTCGTTGACGAAGACGCACCGCCCGATGTCCGTCGCCCCGAGCGGGGTGGAGGCGTCGTACGACACCCGGACCCGGACGGTGGTCGTCGAGTTGGCGCGCAGGCTGGAGTCCCGGCCCTGCAGGTAGACCCCGGGCTTCTCGCCGGGAATGCCGGTGGGCACCTTCTTCAGCGTGGTCCAGGTGCCGTTCGGCTTGCGGACCTGGACGGTGGCGTGCGGGTCGACCCACAGGGTGTTGGCGAGGTTGACGTAGTTCGAGGGCGTGGGGTTCTTCAGCACGGCGTCGAACTCGATCGGCGCGCCGCCCGCGACCGCGGTGGCCGGGACGCGGGACAGCGAAGGCGAGAGACCCTGGACCTTGATCGTCTTGGTCACCTCGGCCGACCTGAACACGTTGCCCGACGTGACCCTCTTGTCGCCGGTTTCCACCACGGCCCTGAGGGTCAGCGACGAGGTCCCGCCGTTGCTCGCGCCGTTGTGCGGCCAGCCCATCGGCAGGCCGATCCTCAGGCGCACCGTCAGGCTGCTGTGCGCCTGAACCTCGAAGCTGCGGGGCACCTCCCCCGAGAAGGCCACGTCGTCCGCCCCCTCGGCCACCGACAACCGAACGGGCTTCCACCTGCCGCTGGCCGGGTCGCGGTAGTCGATGACGACGCCGGGGTCGCGCGGCAGGCCCAAACCGGTGATGGCCTGCAGGCCGAGCTCGTACGTGGCCTTCCGGGACGTGACATTGGTGATGGTCTCGGTGAACTCGACCGACTGCCCGGCGCCGCCGATCACGGCCGGGGTGTTGAGCTTGAGCTTCATCACCGGCGGGGCCGCCGCGGAGGCGCCGGGCGCCGACATCAGGACGGCCCCGCCCGCGAGCGCGGCCGTCAGGACGGCCGCGGCGACGCGGCGTGAGTTGTTCCGGCGGCCGGAAACAGTGGTTCGCATGAGAACTCTCCCCCCATTTCTGTACGCGGGCACAAGCCGGCAACAGAATGGTGATTCGAAATGAACTTCGGATGCGCCGGGCCGTGAACCCCTCCTCGGCCCTTGCGCCCAAGGCCTGTTCGCGCCTTGTGGTTAGTCAGACAGCGGACGGGGCGGAACGGTTGCACACCGATCGAAAGTTTCTTTCGGCCCGACCGGAACGCCGTCGCTAAGGCGCTTCGTCGCCGAACTCCTCGTCGGCCGGGGGGAGGGTGAGGGTGGCGAGGGCGCCGCCGGCGGGGTGGTTGGTGAAGGTGAGGGTGGCGCCGATGACGCGGGTGTGGCCCTGGGCGATGGTGAGGCCGAGGCCGTGGCCCTTGCCGCGTTCGCGGACGCTGGTGCGGAAGCGCTGCGGGCCGTCGCGCAGGAGTTCGTCGGGGAAGCCGGGGCCGTGGTCGCGGACGGTGATGCGGTGGCCGTCCACGCGCAGGTGGATGGCTCCGCCGCCGTGGCGGTCGGCGTTCAGCAGCAGGTTGCCGAGGATCCGGTCGAGCCGGCGCAGGTCGGTGCGGACGGACGCGTCGGCCGCCACCTCGACCGCCACGTCCAGGCCGGTCAGCGTGACCGTGCGCCGCACCGCGCGTTCCAGCGGCACCGCCGAGAGGTCGGGCAGTTCGGCGTCGGCGTCCAGCCGGGAGACCTCCAGGAGGTCCTCGACCAGCGCGCGCAGCGCCTGCACCCGGTTCTGGACCAGTTGCGTGGGCCGCCCGGGCGGCAGCAGTTCGGCGGCCGTGACCAGCCCGGTCAGGGGGGTGCGCAGCTCATGGGCGACGTCGGCGGTGAACCGCTGCTCGTCCTCCAGCCGCCGGTGCAGTTCCCGGGACATCAGGTCGACCGCCGCCGCGAGGTCGGGCGACCTCGTCCCGGCCGTCGACGAGTTCGCCGATCCTGGTGTCGGTGCGCCGCCCGGAGGCGATGCCCCGGGCCGCCGTCGCCGCCGTCCGCAGCCGCCGGCTGATCCGGTCCGCGACCAGCACCCCGGCCAGCACGGTGGTGAAGACCGAGGCGGTGACGGTGATCAGGATGATCCGGTCCAGGTCGGCGATCGACCGCCGGTCCTGGGTGAAGTCGAGCCGGACGGAGAGCACCCCGCCGCGCACGGGGCCCGCCGCCCACATCGACTCGCCGTCGGGCCCCTCGGCGAGCAGCGATCCGCGGTGTCCCTCGGCCGCGAGGGTGCGCAGCCGCCCGGGCAGTACCGGGTCGTTCAGCGCGGCGCGGCGGTCGCCGCCCGCGAGGTCCTCGTTGCGCTGGTAGGCGCCGAACGCCGCGTCCAGTCCGGTGAGCGCGGCGCCGCGGGCCTGGTCGACGTGCTGGCGGACCATCGCCTCGTGGACCAGCAGCCCGACCGCCACCGCGACCAGGACGGAGATGGCGGCGACGGCGGTGGCGATCTGGCGGCGCAGCGTCATTCGGAGCGCCGCAGCTTGTAGCCGAAGCCGCGGACGGTCTCGATCCGCCCGCCGCCGATCTTGGCGCGCAGCCGCTGCACATGGACGTCGACCACCCGGGTGTCGGCGCCCCATTCGTAGTCCCAGACCCGTTCCAGCAGGACGGCGCGCTCCAGCACGATGCCGGGCGCGGCGGTGAACTCCAGCAGGAGGCGCAGTTCGGTGGGGGTGAGCGGGACGAGCCGGCCGTGCACCCGGACCTCCATGGAGTCGGTGTCCACCTCCAGGCCGTCGAAGCTGCGGACGGGCGTGCGGGGTTCGGGCGCGACGGGCGCCGGTTCGGGGGCCGGAACGGGCACGGGTTCGGGGGCCGGTTCGGGCGCGGGCGGCGACGCGGGGGCGGCCGGGACCACGCGGATGCGGCGCAGCACGGTACGGATCCGGGCGACCAGCACCGCGCTCTCGAACGGCTTGACGACGTAGTCGTCCGCGCCCGCCTCCAGGCCGGACACCACGTCCACCGGATCGGTGCGCGCCGACATCATCAGGATCGGCAGCTGGCTCTCCTCCCGGATCCGCCGGCAGAGGCCGACGCCGTCGAGCAGCGGCAGCATCACGTCCAGCAGCACCAGGTCGGGCCGCACGGCGTGGAACGTCTCCAGCCCCTCCAGCCCGTCGGCGGCCGTGGAGACCGGGAAGCCGTAGCGCTCCAGGGCCATCCGGGTGGCCTCCCGGATCACCTCGTCGTCCTCGACGATGAGGATGTGGGGATGGCTGGGTGCCGTGTGGCTCATGGCGTGGTCTCCGGGCGGGCGGGCGGCGTCGCGGTGGGTGCGACCGGACGGACCGGCCACGGCTCCTTCAGGGTCGGCACGGCCGGATCGGGGGCGGCGGACCGGCGGACCGGCGGCACGGGCGGCATCGGGACGGGCGACACGGCCGCGCCGTTGCCCGGCCCGGGCGAGCGGGTGGCGCCGATCGGCCTCTCGGCGGACGGCGTCGGCTCGGGCTCCGGGGTCGGCCGGATGCCCTGGACCTTCTGGTCGGCCAGGACGAGCCGTACGCCGTCCCAGCGGTAGAGGCGGCTGGTCCGGGACTGGCTGGTGGTGGGCTCGTACAGCCACAGGTCGGTGCCGATCGTCTCGGCGCCGAACCGTTTCAGCTGCTGCACCCTCAGCACCGGCAGCAGCCGGTCGCCGGACGGGGTGTAGACGTGCAGTACGTCGACGTCGGAGAGGCCGACCACGACCAGCAGCTCCGGCCGTCCGTCGCCGGTGAGGTCTCGGTATTCGGGGTCGCGGATCTCGCAGCCCGCACAGGGTTCGAGCGCCCGCCGCTCCTCCTGGCTCACGCCGGGGTCCTTGGTCAGCAGGGTGCGGACGTCGACGCTGGTGACGTCCTGCCCGGCGACGGTCAGGTCCGGGACTGGCTGCGGCGTCGGCTCCGGGGCGCGGTCCGCCGCGAAGTCCGGCGGCGGCGCGGTGGCCTGGCCCGGCCAGAGCGGGATGCTGGCGGGCGAGGGCGTGACGGGCGTGGCCGCGCCGTGGTCACGCAGTTCACCGGAGGCGGCGCAGCCGACCGCGAGGGCCAGGGGCACGGCGGCGAGCAGGAGGGCGATCGGACGGCCGGGGGTGCGGCGGGCGGTGGTGCTCATCCTCCGGTGGCCCTCCTGGTCTGCGGCTTCGTGCTCGTCGGTGTCCGTTGACAGGGTCGTCCGGACGGCACCCGCCGGTTCCCCGACGGGTGCCGTCCGGCAGCGTAACCGCAGCCCGGTCAGCCGGCGGAGGCGGCCGGAGCGGTCGGCCCCGCAGGTCCGGCCAGGTCAGCCAGGTCGGCCAGGACGATGATGTTGTCCGTCCAGTGGCCGTCGGCCCCGATCCGGCCGCCGCAGGTGATCAGGCGCAGCTCGGGCGCCGCCGTGTCCCCGTACACCGTGTCGGTGGGGAACGCGTCCTTGCCGGCCTGGACCAGCTCACGGACCCGGAAGTCCACCAGGCCGCCGTCCTCCCGCCGCACCTGGATCCGGTCCCCCGGCCGCAGCTTCGGCAGTCCCCGGAAGACCGCCGGGCCGCGCGCCGTGTCGTAGTGACCGATCAGGACGGCGGGACCGGTCTCACCCGGCGTCGGGCCGTTGCGGTACCAGCCGACCTCGTCGGCCCGGTCGGCGG
>NZ_BAAAKJ010000036.1:13368-13916 GCF_039527695.1 Kitasatospora putterlickiae | reverse complement strand
GGGCCCCCCGCCGGTGCGGCCGGCGCGGTGTCCGCCGCGTCCGCCGTGCCGTGACGGGCCGAGGTCTCCACCCGGACCACCGGGTGCTCCCGCTGGTCCGAGAGCGCCACGGTCGTGCCGAGCGCCAGACAGAGCAGCCCGGCCGCCCCGAAGACGCTCCGGTTCAGCCCACCCGGTCGCGGCCCGCCGTGCCGGGCGCGCCGCCCGTGGCGACGCCCGTGGCGAGGCTCGCCCCGGTGGCCGTCGTCAGCCGCGCGCACCGGAGCGGCGGCGCAGCACGGCGAAACCGAGCACCCCGGCGCCGATGGCGGCGACCGTGCCGCCGGCGGCCAGCTTGAGGCCGGAGGAGTCGCCCGCGGTGGAGCCGTCACCGGCCTGGGCGGCGCCCTTCGGCACCTCGCGGACCTGCGGCTTGTCGGCCGGGGGCGCCACCTGGGGCTCCTTGCCGGTGGCGTCGCGGGTCAGCGACGGCAGCGGGGCGACCGGCCGAGCGGCGTCCTTCGGCACCGGCGAGACCGTCGGCTGCCGCGAGACGTGCGGCGTGGGGA